>RFIV01000146.1 GCA_003695085.1 Gammaproteobacteria bacterium | reverse complement strand
GTGGTCACGCTGGTCGGAGCGGGCACACGCTGCAGGCATCGATGCGGATCGTATCAGCAGTCACCAGGTGACGCTTCAGCAGGCTTTTGCGGTGTCGGATTTTCTGTGCAAGGCAGCAGAGGCCGATCCGGAATGGGTGGTATCGGCCCTCGGGCAGGGGCGATTTGCACAGCCCTGGTGCAAAGCGGAAGCGGCGGACACATTGACCCAATCGATTGACCAGGCGGCAGATGAAGCGGAACTGAAACGCATACTGCGTGTGCTCAGGCGCCGTGCCATGTGGCACATTGTATACCGGGATCTGGTGCTGAACGTGCCGCTGGAGGAGACGGTCACGGACATGACGCAGTTGGCAGAGCGCCTGACTGACGGTGCGCTCAACTGGCTGTATGCCGACGCCTGCCGGCAGTGGGGGACGCCCACCGGGCCGGCGGGGCAGCCGGTCAAAATGGTCGTGCTGGGCATGGGCAAGCTCGGTGCCGGTGAGCTGAACGTTTCCTCGGACATTGACCTCATGTTTGCCTTCGAGCACCCGGGGCAGACCCGGGGCGGCACCCGGCAGCTGGATCACAGTACCTTCTTCACCCGTCTCGGGCAGCGTCTCATTCAGGCACTGGACCAGATCACTGCCGACGGGCAGGTCTTTCGGGTGGACATGCGCTTGCGCCCGTACGGTCAGAGCGGTGCCCTGGCACTGAGCTTTGACGCCATGGAAACCTATTATCAGAGCCAGGGGCGCGAGTGGGAGCGTTACGCCATGATCAAGGCGCGTCCGGTGGCCGGCGATCGAGAAGCTGGTGCGCGCCTCATGACGCTTCTGACGCCTTTCGTATATCGCAAGTATATCGATTTCGGGGTGCTGGAATCTTTGCGTGACATGAAGCGCATGATTCAGCAGGAGGTCGTGCGCCGCAACCTCTCGGACAATATCAAGCTGGGCGCCGGGGGTATCCGCGAAATCGAGTTTGTCGTGCAGGCGATTCAGCTCCTGCGTGGTGGGCGGTTGCCCGAACTGCGCGAGCGCAACCTGCTGCGCGTGCTCAAGGTGATGGAACGCGAGGGCCTCATGGCAGCCCCCGAGGCGAGGGAGCTGGAAGAGGCCTATCGTTTTCTGCGCAAGCTGGAGCATGCGTTGCAAGGCATGGATGACCGACAGACCCAGACCCTGCCGCAGGATGCGCTGGGCTGGGCGCGACTGGTGCGCATCATGGGCGAAGAGGATGAAGCGGCCCTGCGCGCCCGGATAGAGGATGTGCGGGCGCGGGTGTCGTCGCACTTTGCCGATGTGGTGGCTACTGAAACCGGGGAAACCCGGGAGCGGGTCGGAGCTGAAAAATGGTCATCCCTGTGGGGGTTGATCAAGTCAGGTAATGCGCCGGGGGGCACCGAGCTGCCGGCATCACTGGTTTCCGGGCTTGACCGGCTCACTCAGGGGGCGCGATTCCGGCAGATGCACAGCCAGGGGCAGGCAAGACTGGATCGGTTTGTGCCCACCCTGATTCAGGCCCTGCTGGAGGCGGAGGCCAATGATGCCACCATTGAGCGTACGCTGAAGCTGGTGGAAGCCATTCTGCGCCGCTCCGCCTATCTGTCACTGCTGGTAGAGAACCCGAACGCGCTGAAACTGCTGGTCGAGCTCTTTGCGGGCAGCGCCTGGATTGCCGAGCTGATCACGGCAACGCCCGCATTGCTGGACGAACTGCTGAACGAGTCGGCGCTGACCACGCCGCCCGACAAGCAGTCGCTGGAGCAGGAACTCCGTCAGCAACTGATGCGTATTCCGGAAGAAGATCTGGAAGGCATCATGGAAGCGCTGCGGCAGTTTCGCCATGCGCACGTGCTACGGGTTGCCGCGTCGGAATTGCGCGGCACCTTGCCCCTGATGAAGGTGAGTGACTATCTGACCTGGGTGGCAGAAGTGGTGCTGCAGGCTGTGTTTGATGTGGCCTGGCATGAAATGGCAAGGCGTCATGGCTACCCGGAGGCGGAGAGCGAGCAGGCAGCGCGGGACCAGTTTGCCATCGTTGGCTACGGCAAGCTCGGGGGCATCGAGCTGAGCTACAGTTCGGATCTTGATCTGGTCTTCCTGCACGGGGAAACCGGTACCGTGACGACGGGTGACCGGGCGCTGGACAGCAGTGTATTCTGGACGCGCCTTGGGCAGAAAATGGTGCATATCCTGTCTACCCGCACGCACAGCGGTGTGCTGTATGAAGTGGACATGCGCTTGCGTCCGTCTGGCAACGCGGGGCTGCTGGTCAGTAGTTTCAAGGCATTCGACAAGTATCAGCGTGAATCGGCCTGGACCTGGGAGCATCAGGCGCTGGTGCGGGCACGGGCGGTTGCGGGTGGGCGGCCAGCGTGTGACGCCTTTGAATCGGTGCGCAGGACGCTGCTGTGCCAGAAGCGCGACCCCGTCAAGCTGCTGGAAGATGTCCGGAGCATGCGTGAGCGGATGTTTGGCGAGCTCGGCGACAAGCATCCCGGTATGTTTCACCTCAAACACGACCGGGGTGGTATTGTGGATATTGAATTTATGGTTCAATATCTGGCATTACGCTGGGCGCATGATTATCCGGACGTGGTAGAATTCAGCGACAATATCCGGATTCTGGAAGCGCTGGGTCGGCATGGGATCTTGTCTCAAGAGGACGCCCAACAACTGATCGACCTGTACAGAACATTGCGGGCACGCATCCATCTTCTGGCACTTGACCGTCAACCGGCAAGGGTGCCAGCCGGCACTTTCGAGGCAGAACGGGAGAAAGTCCGGGCCTGTTGGCAGCGTGTCATGGGCGCACCGCCAGACGGTGCGTGAAATCGCTATTGAGTTTCGAGGAGATACAACGATGTCCATGGCCGATCGCGACGGTCTGATCTGGTATGACGGCAAGATGGTGCCCTGGCGGGACGCCAACACGCACGTACTCACACACACCCTGCACTATGGCATGGGCGTTTTCGAGGGCGTCCGGGCGTATCCGACGGAGCGGGGGCCGGCCATCTTCAAGCTGCAGCAGCACACGGATCGCCTCTTCCGTTCTGCACACATCATGAACATGAACATCCCGTTCACCAAGGAGGAAGTGAACGAGGCGCAGCGTCAGGCGGTCCGTGAAAACGGGCTCAAGGATGCCTATCTGCGCCCCATGGCGTTCTTTGGCTCGGAGGGAATGGGCCTGCGTGCGGACAATCTGAAGGTGCATCTGATCGTTGCAGCCTGGAGCTGGCCGAGCTACATGTCACCGGAAGCCCTGGAGCAGGGGATCAAGGTGCGCACGTCGTCCTATACGCGCCATCATGTGAACATCAGCATGTGCAAGGCCAAGGCCAACGGGCACTATATCAACTCCATGCTGGCACTGAACGAAGCGCTGTCAGGCGGAGCGGACGAGGCCCTGCTGCTGGACCCGGAAGGCTATGTGGCGGAAGGCTCCGGCGAGAACATCTTCCTGGTGCGAGAGGGCAAGCTGTACACGCCGGAACTGACATCCTGCCTGGATGGCATCACCCGCCGTACGGTGATCGAGTTTGCCGAAGAGCTGGGCGTGGACGTCATTGAAAAGCGTATCACCCGTGATGAAGTCTACGTGGCGGATGAGGCCTTCTTCACCGGCACGGCGGCCGAGGTGCTGCCCATTCGCGAGCTGGATGGACGTCGGATCGGAACCGGGCGCCGGGGCGAGCTGACCACTCAACTGCAGACCATGTATTTTGACGCAGTGCATGGACGTTCCGAGAAGCATCTCGACTGGCTGACGCTCGTAGGCTGATGCCGGAGGCGCGACTGCACTTCGAGCGCCCGCCCCGTGTGCTTGTGGTCGGCCCCTCGTGGGTTGGTGACATGGTCATGGCGCAGGCGCTCTTCATTCAGATTCATCAGGACTATCCCGGCGCAGTCATTGACGTACTGGCCCCGGCCTGGAGCGGGCCGGTATTGCGTTGCATGCCGCAGGTTCGACAGCATATCCCCATGCCCGTGGGACACGGGCGGCTGGGGTGGTCAGAGCGTCGAGCACTCGGACACCGGTTGCGCGGACAGTATGACTGGGCGATTCTCACGCCCAACTCGCTCAAGAGCGCGCTGATTCCCTGGTTTGCCCAGATACCGGTGCGTACAGGTTGGCGGGGGGAATGGCGTTATGGGCTGCTCAATGACCTGCGCGTGCTGGACAAGCAGCGCTATCCTCTGATGGTTGAGCGTTTCGTGGCGTTGGCACGCCGCAAGGGCGCACCGCTGCCCGACCCGTTGCCCCGGCCATCGCTTGAGGTGGACAAGTCAGTTCAGATGCAGGCACTGGCAGCGCTGGACTTGTCGCCAGGCCGGCCGGTGCTGGCCTTGTGTCCCGGAGCCGAGTTCGGACGTGCCAAGCAATGGCCGGAAGCGCACTATGCGAAGGTGGCGTCAGCCTGGATCGAGCGCGGCGGCCACGTCTGGATATTCGGCTCGGAGAACGATGCGCCGGTCGCCCGGGCGATTGCTGACACGGCTCTGGCCGGGGCGCGCAACCTGTCTGTTTCGGAGAGGACGGATGCCTGTGATCAGCCCATTCGGGTCCTGGCCGGCCTGACGTCCCTGGAGCAGGCTGTGGCGTTGCTGGCATGTGCCTCCCAGGTGATCAGCAATGACTCGGGGCTCATGCACGTGGCTTCGGCGCTGAACCGGCCTCTGGTCGTTGTGTATGGCTCCACCTCTCCGGCCTTTACCCCGCCACTGAGCGATGAGGCGGAAGTGATACAGAGCCGGGAGCCCTGTTCACCGTGCTTTGAGCGTACGTGCCGCTATGATCATTACCGCTGCCTGACCCAGCTGTCCCCGGAAAGGGTCATGCAGGCCATTCGCACCTGGCCGGAGGCATGAGTGCATGGCGAACCCTCTGCTGATCAAGACCTCTTCTCTGGGAGATGTCATTCATATGCTGCCGGCCCTTTCGGATCTGCTGCGCATGCGGCCCGATGTGAAAGTTGATTGGGTCGTGGAGAAAGCCTTTGCGGAGATACCCGCCTGGCATCCGGCGGTCGCTGAGGTGATTCCCGTGGAAATCCGGCGCTGGCGCAAGCATCCCGTGCAGTTTTTTCGCTCTCCCGACTGGAGGGCGCTGCGCGATCGGCTGCAGCAGGCGCCTTTGGCCGTGGACGCGCAAGGGCTGGTGAAATCGGCCTGGATGATGCCCTGGGTGAGCGGGCCGCGCATTGGCTATGACCGCGACAGTATTCGTGAACCGCTGGCCAGCCTGTTCTACACCGATCGGGTGAAAGTATCCCGGGCGCTGCATGCCATCGAGCGTAATCGCCAGTTGCTGGCACAGGCCATGGGCTATGACTGTCCGGATACGCCGCCGGATTTCGGGATTGTTTCGCGCCTGACTGCGCCACAGAATACGAGCCCGGACACCAACAGTGATATCAGTGCGTCAGGCGTGTTTCTGCTGCATGGTACGACCTGGCCGACCAAGCATTGGCCCGAGGCATACTGGGTAAGCCTGGTGCGGGCACTTCGGGCGCGGGGCGTTCCGGTTACCGTCACCTGGGGGAACGACGCGGAGCGCGCGCGTGCGCGGCACCTTGAGTCGGTCGGGGCCTGTGTGCTGCCCAAGGGGGACCTCACGACGCTGGCCCGCGCGCTGGCGCGAGCACAGGCGGTGGTGACGGTGGACACCGGGCTGGGGCATTTGGCCGCGGCTTTGAATCGACCGGTGGTGGCCTTGTTTGGTCCGACGTCTGCACAGTTGACTGGCCTGTATGGTGCCGAGCAGACGTCGCTTCAGTCGGGCTATCATTGCTCGCCCTGCCTGAAAAGACGCTGCCGCTACGAAGGGCTGTCCGGTGTGGACGCACCACCCTGCTGGGCGAGTGTGACACCGGAACAGGTTTTGCGCGCGTTGAGGGCCTATGTGCCTCAGATGAATGAGGTGCGTCAGTCATGAGCCGTTCACCGCTTTCGCTGGTGATCATTACCCTGAATGAAGCCGGGCGGCTGGAAAAATGCCTGCGCAGTGTGCCCTTTGCCGATGAAATCGTGGTCGTGGACTCCGGCTCCACGGACGGCACCGTCGCGCTTGCACGTGCGCTCGGTGCGAAGGTTGTTCACCAGGACTGGCTGGGTTACGGGGCACAAAAGCAGTTTGCCGTGGAGCAGGCCACGCACGACTGGGTGCTGTGTCTGGACGCGGATGAATGGCTGAGCGAGCCCCTGGCGAGGGAAATCGAGTC
>RFIV01000013.1 GCA_003695085.1 Gammaproteobacteria bacterium | reverse complement strand
TAGCCTTCTTCGCGCAGCGCCTTGCAGGCCTGAGCGCCAGAGTAGTCAAATTCACAGGCCTGGCCGATGACGATGGGACCAGCGCCGATGATCAGAATGCTTTCTATGTCAGTACGTTTTGGCATGGCGGGCAGTATCTCTCACATCCGTTCGTCACAGGGTCAGGCGCTTTCGGCCAGCATGTTGATGTAGCGGTCAAACAGCGGGGCCACATCATGGGGGCCGGGGCTGGCTTCCGGGTGTCCCTGGAAGCTGAAGGCCGGCACGTCGGTACGCTCGATCCCTTGCAGGGAACCATCAAACAGGGATTTGTGGGTGGCGCGCAGGGTGTCGGGCAACGAGCTTTCATCCACTGCAAAACCATGATTCTGGCTGGTGATCATGACCACACCGGAGTCCAGATCCTGAACCGGGTGGTTGGCACCGTGGTGTCCAAACTTCATTTTCACTGTTTTGGCACCGCTGGCCAGCGCCAGCAACTGATGCCCCAGGCAGATGCCGAAAATGGGCTTGCCGGATTCAAGCAGCGTGCGAATGGCTTCGATGGCGTAGGTACAGGGTTCGGGGTCACCCGGGCCGTTGGACAGGAAAATGCCATCCGGATTCATGGCCAGCACATCTTCCGCCGGGGTTTGAGCCGGCACCACGGTCACCTTGCAACCACGCTGGGTGAGCATGCGCAGGATGTTGTATTTCACGCCGAAGTCATAGGCGACCACATGGAAGCGCGCTTCACCCGGTTCGGCATACCCTTCCCCCAGGCGCCATTCGCCCTGTTTCCATTCGAAGGGTGATTCACAGGTCACTTCCTTCGCCAGATCCATGCCCTTGAGGCCCGGGAACGCGCGCGCGGCTTCCAGTGCCCGGTCTTCGCTGAGGTCATCGCCGGCCATCAGACAACCGTTCTGAGCGCCCTTTTCACGCAGAATCCGCGTCAGCCGGCGCGTATCGATCCCGGCAATCGCCACGACATCGTTTTCCTTCAGATACTCCGACAACCCCTTCTGGGCCCGGAAGTTGCTGTAGCGCACAGGCAAATCGCGAATAATCAGGCCCGCGGCATGCACGGCCGCAGATTCCACGTCTTCTTCGTTGACGCCGGTATTGCCGATATGCGGATAGGTCAGCGTCACCATCTGGCGCGCGTAGGACGGGTCGGTCAGGATTTCCTGATACCCGGTCATTGAGGTATTGAAGACGACTTCGCCAACGCTTTGTCCGTTGGCACCGATGCTGTAGCCCCTGAAGACGCTGCCGTCTTCAAGTACGAGAATTGCGGGAGTCTTGGATTCCATAGTCAGCCAGTTCGCACCACAGTTGTTCAGACGTTGCCTGATTTCAGGTTGCAAAAAAGCGAGAGGGAGTTGCCTCCTTCCCGCTTCTTGTTATGAATCGAGCCGTCTGCGTGTCAGATCCCACGCAAACTGCGGTATTATAACGCCTGACCCGGCGCCCGTCCATGCCGGATGCCCGCAGACCCGGTCATTTCAGACCAAGCACGTCCTGCATGTCATAGAGCCCGGCCGGCTTGCCTTTCAGCCAGGCGGCGGCCCGCACCGCGCCCTGCGCAAACGTCATGCGGCTGGACGCCTTGTGGGTAATTTCAACTCGCTCACCGATGCCGGCAAAGAGCACGGTGTGCTCGCCGACAATATCGCCTGCGCGAATGGTTTCAAATCCGATCTGCCCGGCCGGCCGCTCGCCGGTGATCCCCTCGCGTCCATAGACGGCACATTCCTTCAGATCCCGACCCAGTGCATCGGCCACAACCTCACCCAACTTGAGTGCCGTGCCGGACGGAGCATCCTTCTTGAAACGATGATGCGCCTCGATGACCTCCACGTCGTAGCCATCACCGAGCACTTTCGCGGTCATCTCCAGCACCTTGAGCAGCACGTTGATGCCGACGCTCATGTTCGGTGCAAACACCACCGGAATATCCCGGGCTGCCTCACGAATCCGGGCGATCTGCTCGTCGCTGAGGCCTGTCGTCCCGATCACAACGCCCTTGCCCGCCTCCCGGCATATTTCCAGCATGTCCAGTGTCAGGTCGGGCTGCGTGAAATCAATGAGCACATCAAAATCATCCAGCGCTTCGCGCAGATAGGGCACACAGGCGACGTTCAGCGTGCCCACACCGGCCACTTGCCCGGCGTCTGCACCGACCAGAGAGGAGCCGGGGCGTACCGTGGCTGCCCCCAACTGCACTCCCTCATGCTGACTGACGGCCTCCACCAGTACACGCCCCATGCGACCGGCGACGCCGGCAATGGCAACCCGCTGCATATTTCTCTCCTAGAATTTCATGTCTTCAAAGAACTTTTTCACACCCTCGAACCAGCTGGATTTCTTTGGAGAGTGCTTGCCGTGCTTGTCATCCATCAGGGACTGGAATTCGCGCAACAGTTCCTTCTGACGACTGGTCAGGTTGACCGGCGTTTCCACCACGACCCGACACAGCAGGTCACCCGGCGCGCCGCCGCGCAGCGGGGTCACACCCTTGCCGCGCAACCGGAACAGTTTGCCGGTTTGCGTCTCGGCAGGGATCTTGAGTTTCAGGCGGCCATCGAGCGTCGGGATTTCCAGTTCGCCGCCCAGCGCAGCATCCACGATGGAAATGGGCACTTCACAATACAGGTTGTTGCCATCGCGCACGAACAGGTGATGCTCGCGGACAGCAATCTGAACATACAGGTCTCCGGAAGGTCCGCCATTCAGACCCGGCTCCCCTTCCCCGGCCAGGCGGATCCGGTCGCCGGTGTCCACACCAGGCGGCACCTTGACGGACAGCGTCTTCTCTTCCTCGACGACACCCGCGCCGTGACATTTGCGGCAGGGTACGCGAATGATCTTGCCCGCACCGCGACAGCGAGGACAGGTTTGCTGCACCGAGAAAAAGCCCTGCTGCATGCGCACCTGGCCAGCGCCGTGACAGGTGGAGCACGTTTCAGGCGAGCTGCCTTTCTCGGCGCCACTGCCATTACACTCCTCGCACCTGACATGAGACGGCACACGGATTTCAACCGTCTTTCCGCGAACGGCCTCCTCCAGATCCAGCTCAAGTGTGTAGCGCAGATCCGCCCCGCGATTGGAGCGGCTCGACCGCCCCCCACCGAAGATGTCACCAAAGACATCGCCGAAAATATCACTGAAGCTGGGGCCGCCACCGCCAAATCCACCACCGGCCTGGCCGTCCACGCCTGCGTGACCGAACTGGTCGTAGGCAGAGCGTTTACTCTCATCCGAGAGTACTTCATACGCCTCGTTTGCTTCCTTGAATTTTTCTTCGGCTTCCTTGTCGCCCGGATTGCGGTCCGGGTGGTAGCGCATGGCCAGTTTCCGGTAGGCCTTCTTGATCTCAACCGCGGTTGCTTCGCGGCTGACCCCCAAAACTTCGTAATAATCTCGCTTGGACATGTGGGTGCTCGACTGCTGGCTACTTCACAATAACTGGGTGATCGCCGTATACGGAAACAGCGCGGGCAACACCCGCGCTGTCGGTTAAACGTCCCATTCTACGGGTGACGCTTACTTCTTGTCATCCTTGACTTCTTCGAACTCGGCGTCCACGGCGTCATCGGCCTGGCTTCCGCCCTGCGCGCCGCCTGCCTGCCCGGAAGCCCCGCCGGTCGGACCGGCCTGCTGAGTCTGATCGGCATACAGCTTCTGGGCCAGATCAGAGGAGGCTTCGGTCAGCGCCTTGATCTTCTCCTCGATCACATCCTTGTTGTCACCCTTGAGGACAGCTTCCAGATCCGCGATGGCCGCTTCGATCTTCTTCTTCTCGTCCTCGGTGACCTTGTCCTTCGCCTCTTCCAGGGTCTTGCGGGTCGCGTGTACCAGTGCATCACCCTGGTTGCGGACGTTGGCCAGTTCCTCGAACTTCTTGTCCTCGGCCGCATGCGCTTCGGCATCACGCACCATCTTCTCGATCTCTTCCTCGGTCAGACCGGAAGAGGCCTTGATGACGATGGACTGCTCCTTGCCAGTGCCCTTGTCCTTCGCGGACACGTGCAGGATACCGTTGGCGTCGATGTCGAAGGTAACCTCGATCTGCGGAACGCCACGCGGTGCCGGCGGAATGTCCGTCAGGTCAAAGCGACCCAGGGACTTGTTGTCCGCTGCGCGCTTGCGCTCGCCCTGCACGACATGAATGGTCACTGCTGTCTGGTTGTCTTCCGCCGTGGAGAAGATCTGCGACTTCTTGGTCGGGATCGTCGTGTTCTTCTCGATGATCGGCGTGGCCACCCCACCCATGGTCTCGATGCTCAGGGTCAGCGGGGTCACGTCCAGCAGCAGCACGTCCTTCACGTCACCGCTCAGTACGGCACCCTGCAGGGCTGCACCAATGGCGACCGCCTCATCCGGGTTCACGTCCTTGCGCGGCTCCTTGCCAAAGAACTCGGCCACCTTCTTCTGGACCAGCGGCATGCGGGTCTGACCACCTACCAGAATCACGTCGTCGATGTCGCTGGCGCTCATGCCTGCATCCTGCAACGCCGTACGGCAGGGCTCGAGGCTGCGCTCGACCAGATCTTCCACCAGCGCTTCAAGCTTGGCGCGCGTAACCTTGATGTTCATGTGCTTCGGACCGGACGCGTCCGCCGTGATGTACGGCAGGTTCACATCGGTCTGCTGGGCGCTGGACAGCTCGATCTTGGCCTTCTCGGCAGCTTCCTTCAGACGCTGCATGGCCAGCGGATCACCTTTCAGGTCCACGCCGCTTTCTTTCTTGAACTCTTCAACCAGGTAGTCGATCAGGCGCAGGTCGAAGTCTTCACCGCCCAGGAAGGTGTCCCCGTTGGTGGCCAGTACTTCGAACTGCTTCTCGCCGTCCACATCGGCAATTTCGATGATGGAAATATCAAACGTACCACCCCCCAGGTCGTACACGGCGACCTTGCTGTCACCCTTGGCCTTGTCCATACCGTAGGCCAGCGCGGCGGCGGTCGGCTCGTTGATGATGCGCTTCACGTCCAGACCCGCGATACGGCCTGCATCCTTGGTGGCCTGACGCTGGGAGTCATTGAAGTAGGCCGGTACAGTAATGACCGCTTCCTTCACTTCCTCGCCGAGATAGTCTTCGGCCGTCTTCTTCATCTTCTTCAGCACTTCGGCAGAAATCTGCGGGGCCGCCATTTTCTGGCCACGCACTTCCACCCAGGCGTCGCCGTTGTCAGCCTTGACGATCTTGTAGGGCACCATGCTGATGTCCTTCTGAACCACCGGATCATCAAACCGGCGTCCGATCAGACGCTTGACTGCAAACAGCGTATTGTGGGGGTTGGTGACGGCCTGACGCTTGGCGGCCTGGCCGACCAGCACCTCGCCATCTTCAGTAAAGGCCACGACTGAAGGCGTGGTACGCGCCCCCTCAGCGTTCTCGATGACCTTGACCTTGTCACCTTCCATTACGGCCACACATGAGTTGGTGGTGCCGAGGTCGATACCGATAATCTTGCTCATTGTTTCTGACTCCTGAAATTCAAACGATTCCGAACTGATTGATACCTGATATTTGGCCCACTCTGACGTTTTTCAAGAGCGGACTGAATCTTTTCAACCCTTGGCGACAACCACCATCGCCGGACGCACCAGGCGATCGTTCAGGGTGTACCCTTTCTGCATGACGGCAACGACCGTGTTGGGCTCCACCTCCGGATTGGGCACCATGCTCATGGCCTCATGCCGCTGCGGATCAAAGGGTTCGCCTTGCGGATCCACCACCTCGACATTGAACTTCTTCAAGGTGTTGAGCATCAGCGAGAGGGTCATTTCCACCCCTTCACGCAGTGCCTTGACGGTGGGATCCTCATTTTCTCCGCAGGCCTCGATTGCCTTCTCCAGGCTGTCAAGGACCGGCAACAGCTCCTTGATCAGCTTCTCGATGCCGAACTTGTGCGCCTTCTCTATTTCGATGGCGGTGCGCCGCTGCAGGTTCTGCATTTCGGCATGCGCCCGCAGCAACTGCTCCTTCAGGCGGCCGACCTCATCGGCGACCTTGTCAGCCGCTTCTTCGGCTGCCTCAAGATCTTCTGCAACCTCTTCCTCAGCCTTCAGCACCTCTTCGCTTTCCGGCTGTGCGTTTTGCTGCTCATCCTGCGGGACATTCTGCTTTTCATCCACAGACATGCGGTGTCTCCGTTACTATCCGGTGAATTGGGTCTGCAGCCAATATGGGGGCAAGGCCGAGGCTTTCAAGCCTCGCGAATACTGCTTGTTCATACAGTATTTTTACTGTATAAAAACACATGTCTGATTTCGGAAGCTTTCAGGGATTGCGCCATGCTGACACAACTTCGCATTCAGAACCTGGCCATTGCCGACGCCATTGAGCTGACCCTCGAGCCTGGCATGTCCGTCATTTCCGGTGAAACCGGTGCCGGCAAATCCATCCTGCTGGATGCGCTGGGCCTGGTCACCGGCGAGCGGGCATCGGCCGACATGGTCCGGAGCGGCGAAAACCGGGCGGAAGTGTCCGCCGAATTCGACATCAGTCAGCTACCAGCCGTGCGTGACTGGCTGGCGGAGCGTGAGCTGGACATGGATGACACCTGTGTCCTGCGCCGCACCATCAGTGCCGACGGTCGCTCTCGCGGCTATATCAACGGTCAGCCCATGCCGCTGGGAGAGCTGCGCGCCCTGGGCGAGCAGCTTGTAAACATTCACGGGCAGCATGCCCACCAGGCACTGCTGCGCAAGGAACACCACCTGCATATTCTGGATGAACTGGTAGCACAGCCAGCCCTGCTGGAGCGCGTGCGCACACACTGGAAGGCATGGGACCGGGCACGCAAGGCACTGGACGAAGCCCTGTCACAACAGGACGACCGCAGCGCCCGGCTGCAGTTGCTTGAGTATCAGGTTCAGGAGCTGGATGCCCTCGGATTGCAGGAAGGCGAACTGGCCGAACTGGAAGCCCGCCAGTATGAACTGAGCCACGCACAGTCCCTGCTGGCAACACTCTACTCTGTGGAGCATGAAGCGCTGGAGGGCGACGGCGGCATCCTGGAGCAGCTGCAGCGCGCCACACATCAGCTGGAAGATCTGAGCATCGAGCGCAAGAGCCTGTCCGATGCACGCACGCTCATGCAGGAGGCACTGATTCAGCTTCGGGAAGCCGCGGGGGAACTGCGCCACCTCCAGGACGCCATCGAGGTGGACCCTGAAGCGCTGGCAGAGGTGGAAGCTCGCCTGACCACCATTTATGATCTGGCCCGCAAGCATCATGTTCAGCCGGAAGCACTGCAGGCCCACCACCAGGCCCTGAGCGAGGAGCTTGCTGCGTTATCCGGCGGTTCTCAGAGCATTGAAGCGCTGCAGGCAGCAGCAGCCGAAGCGGAAGCACACTACCGGGAGGCCGCAGCCACCCTGTCCGCCGCACGCAGAACGGCAGCCGATGTACTGGAAGCCGCCGTCCGGGAAAGGCTGGCCATGATGGCCATGCGCTGCGAGTTTGCCGTCTCCCTGCAGCCCGAAACGCGCCCCGGCCCGCTGGGCCTGGAGTCGGCCGAATTTCTGGTCAGCACCAACCCGGGCCAACCGCTGCGCCCACTTCAGAAAGTCGCCTCCGGCGGCGAACTGTCCCGCATCAGCCTGGCGATTCAGGTCGTCAGTGCGGCGCGCATGGCCACGCCGACGCTGGTCTTTGACGAGGTGGACGTGGGCATTGGTGGCGCAACTGCCGAAATTGTCGGACGACTGCTTCGCGAGCTGGCCGGGCATGTGCAGATTCTGGTGGTCACGCATCAGCCCCAGGTGGCCAGCCAGGGTCACCATCACCTGCACGTGAGCAAGGGTGAAACCGAACGCGGCGTCACCTCCATGGTACGCACCCTGGATACGGATGAACGTGTTCTGGAAGTGGCCAGAATGCTGGGCGGCGTGCAACTGACCGACAGCACGCTCGCCCACGCCCGGGAAATGGTGGCCGGCGGATCAGTCCACTAGCGGACAGGACAGCCCGTCAATCCCGGTTGCGCTTGCGCACATACAGCGTCAGCGAGTGGTCGACAATTTCATAGCCGTGACGCTCCGCCACCTCACGCTGAAGGCGCTCGATTTCTTCGTCATGAAATTCGATCACCTCGCCGGTGTCCATGCACACCATGTGATCGTGATGCTCGTCCCGGTCGAGCTCGAACACTGCGTGCCCGCCCTCGAAATTGTGCCTCAGGACCAGACCGGCGCTTTCAAACTGGGTCAGCACCCGGTAAACCGTCGCAAGCCCCACATCATCGCCCGCTTCCATCAGCGCCTTGTAGACGTCCTCTGCGCTCAGGTGGCGTTTTTCAGAGGTTTCCAGTATATTCAGGATCTTGATTCGGGGGAGCGTGACTTTCAGCCCGGCTTTCTTGAGTTCAGTATTTTCGTTCGCCATGTCCGACCCTATGTTACATACTAGCGGTTATCATTCTCACTATTACTTTTCAGTGTAACCGAATTCATGATGCAAGACACCCTCAAGTATTCTCTGCGCACCCTGCTGATCGTAACCGCCTGCACCGTGCCTCTGGCAGGCTGCAGCTTTCCCGGTGTTTTCCGGCTGGATATTCAGCAGGGCAATATTATTGAGGACAAGGATCTGGCACGTGTTGAGCCCGGCATGAGCCGTGCCCAGGTTCACTATGTGCTGGGCAGCCCGCTTTCCACGGATACCTTTGATCCCAACATCGAAGACTATGTGTACACCCTGCAGCTGTCAGGCGGCGAGACGCACGTGCAACACGTACAGATGGTCTACACGGACAACAACACCCTGCAGACGATCCGCAAACGCGAGCTGCTGCCGGAGGAGCTGCGGACACTCGGGAAAGCGTACCGGGCACGGCGCGAAGCCGAAAAGAACTGATCAGGCCTTTTTCTTCGCCCGGTTCAGCCGCGCCTGCTTGGGATCGATCTTGAGCGGGCGATAGATCTCCACCCGGTCCCCATCATGCAACACATGCTCGGCAGGCTTGGCGATGGCCTTGCCGAAGATGCCGAGCTTGGCGCTGTCGGGATCAATCTCCGGAAAGAACTCGCGAATCCCCGAACGCACGACTGCCTCATACGCCGAGCACCCTGCCGGCACGTTCAGACTGATCACCTTCTGTTTGTCGGGCAGGGCATACGCCACTTCCACCCGGATGCGTGCATCACCCATAAACCACCTTTGCGCGCTTGACAAATGCATCCACCATCGTGGATACCGCCTGACTGAAAACAGGCCCCAGCGTCACACCGCCCAATGCCATGTTCAGCTCGAATTTCAGCGTCAGCTCCACCTTGCAGGCCTGCTCATCCAGCGCCTTGAAGTGCCAGCTGCCGTGCAGGAAGCGGAACGGGCCGTCCACCAGGTGCATATCGATACGCTCCGGGCGCATCAGCGTATTGCGCGTGGTGAAACGATGACGCAACCCGCTCTTGGCGACTTCGATACTGGCGACCATCTCCCGCTCATCGCTGGAGACAATATGTGTTCCCCCACACCAGGGCAGGAACTCCGGGTACTGCTCTACCCCGTTGACCAGACTGAACATCTGGTCCGCGGAGTACATGACCAACGCACTGCGATTGACTTCCGGCACCTCTACTCCCCGACCGTTGCGCCAGAGTCCTGCTCTGCCAGACATGCCGAGGCCTGATCAGCCTCCAGCCAGCAGGGCGATTCGCTCCAGCTCAGAATCATCAGGGCCAGTATGATAACGATGAGCGGGAAAGAAAGGTAGCGCAGTGTCCGGAACATCAGGCGCGCCTTCCAGCTTTCAGGGGACCACCCCAGGCCGGCACAGAAGGATTCATAGTTGCGGATATACCCTGTCATCCCGGCAATCAGGGCCATCGGCAGTGGCAGGAGCAGATAAGCCACACCGCGCAGCCCGGCCGCCACGCTCTCCGGATCCCGTGCTTCCAACTTCAGATAGACGACTGCCAGCAACCACAGCAAGGCATGGACCACGAGCGCGGCCACCCGGCGGGAAACGCCCGCATGGGACACCCAATGTACCAGCGGTTCGGTGAGCGCGAGCAAGGTACCCAGCACCATGAGCACCAGCCAGGTGTAGAACGCGGATGTATAGAAGCCCGCCAGCGGCCAGGCCGAGAGAAAATATGGCACCTGCCCGAACACCAGCATGCCTCCGGCCTCCGGCGGAAGCCCGTCGGCGAACGCCAGCGACAGTACCAGCAGACCGGCGAGCACCAGCCAGAGCAGATCTCCCGCCCCCCAGAGCAGCAGGCTGCGCCCGACAGCAAAGCGCCGGCGGCTGTACACTCCGATCACAAGGTAGACCGTCAGGCCGCCCCCCAGCGTCATGAGTGCCTGTTCACCCGCCGCCTTGAACATGGGCAGCGTCACGCTGCTGGACTCCCAGGCCAGCAGGAGCGCCATCCCGCCTTCCAACCCCGCATGCTGGCTCACGTTCACCAGCTGAACGAGCGCCAGAAGCAGCAACAGGGGCACAAGCAACCCCGTCACCCGCATGACATCCCGACGTTGCCGAGAAGCCACAAGCCAGAGGGGCCCGACCACAAGCGCCAGCCACCCCATGCGAGGCCAGAGTGCATCCGCCTCGGGAGACAGCGGAGCCAATGCAGTATGAGGCGTGGTAGCCTCCAGCTGCCCGGTGGTACTGAGCCAGGCGTACTGCAGCAAACGACTGCCCACCACGGCATACACCACCGCCAGCACGACCACGCACACGAAGGCCAGCAGGCCCACCCAGTAAAATGCCCGGGCCTGCCCGGTAAAACCCAGCGCCAGACTTTGAGGTGCAGGCTGCCGCGCCATCCGGCCCAGAGAGATTTCCGCGGCAATGACAGGCAATGCCAGGATGCCCACCAGCACGGCATAGAGCACCAGAAAGGTCAATCCGCCCTGATCGGCAATGAGAATGGGGGTTCGCCAGACATCCGCCAGCCCCCAGCTCATGAGCAGTCCCAGTGCGACCAGCCCGAAACGCTGCCCGGCGTTTTGTTCGGCCAGCACCGACGCCGGGGGTTGATAACGCGCCATCTGCTCTCCCTGTTGAAATTTATGCTTTCACCCTGAGATACACCGGGTACAATAATGCGCCTGACGCGATTGGGAAGGATACATGGCCACAGCGAAAAAGAAACCCGGTTCCAATACCATAGCCCTGAACAAGAAGGCCCGCCACGACTTTGAGGTGCTGGAAAAGTTCGAGGCCGGCATGGTGCTCACCGGCTGGGAAGTCAAATCCCTGCGGGCGGGCAAGTGCCAGCTGGTGGACAGCTACGTCATCTTCAAGGATGGTGAAGCCTGGCTGCTGGGCGCGCATATCACTCCGCTCAAGGAAGCCTCCACCCATGTGGTCGCCGATCCGACCCGCACGCGCAAGCTGCTCCTGCACCGCCGCGAACTGCACAAGCTGATGGGCAAGGTGGCCACCCAGGGCCTGACCGTCGTGCCCCTGGCGCTGTACTGGAAAAACAACCGGGTGAAGTGCGAAATCGCACTGGTGCGCGGCAAGAAGGAATACGACAAGCGCGCCACCGAGAAAGAACGCGACTGGAATCGCCAGAAAGCCCGCGTGG
>RFIV01000145.1 GCA_003695085.1 Gammaproteobacteria bacterium | reverse complement strand
TGGTGGGAGGACGAAGAACTTTCACATTGGATGCGGGAACAGGGCGGGCTGAGCCGACAGGAGAGTCATGAGGCTGCACGCTGGCTGAGTGGCTGGATTGGGCCGGCCGCACTCTATCTGCGATCACTGCAGGCGGGACAGGCGCGTGCACGAGTCTGGGTCCACCGGTTTCTGAAGGAAGAAATCATTGACAGTTGGCCTGAGCCGACGCGCACACTGGCTCATCGACTGGCCTGGCTTCCGGCCCTTGAGTCGCCATGGCTGGAGGCCATGCCGCTGAGCGACGCCGAGAAACGCATGCTGCCAGGTGTACTGGAAATTCTGGCTGCTCTGCTGACAGACGGACCTTATGGCCGCCAGTTTCACCCGCTGTTGAATGAAGTGCTGACCGGCCCCGAACAGCCCGATGCGGCTCGGACGGGGTGGCTGGAAACACTGGATGAGGCGCTGGTCACGCTTGATCAGCCTCTGGCCCGGTGCAGCTACCTGTGCAAGCGACACGACTGGGACAGGCTGGAACACGAACTGGCGTGCCATGGCCAGCAGTTTCTCAAGCAGGGGTATCATCTGCACGTACTGACCTTTCTGGATGCACTGCCCGAATTGCGTGGGCGCACCGAAGATCTCACACGCCTGCGGCTCTGGGCACTTTTCTATGCGGACCGACGTGCCGATCTGGCCCGCGAAATTCGCCGCCTGCGTGCCCGGGAGGGACAGGTGGCTCTGCCCGAGGACGAGCTGACACTACTGGACATGATGACGCGTTCGCCAAAGGAGCTCGGCCGGGGTGAAGCGGCGCGGGATGCCCTGGAACGCCTGCGACACCAGTCGGTGCCGGTGAGATCGGTGGCATTCTTTGGTCTGGCAACGGCCTATTACTGGCAGGGCGCACTCGAAGAGAGCGAAACCCTGTGTCTGGATGCGCTGACACATGCCAAGCTGGAGGGACGGTACAGCACCGTGCTTTCGGCCAGCGGCTTGCTGCTATGGCTGCACAGTATCCGTGGCGAAGCCATACGCGCCAGGAACCTGCTCAAGGACACTGATATCTGGCTGGAGGACTTTCACTCGGGCGGCCAGGTTCCGGATCTGGTATCGTGCTGGCGGAACTCGGCCCGGGTGCGCCTCCACGCCTTGCAGGGCGACCTGCAACTTGCGTGGCATGCGCTCGCCTCGATGAAGCGCTATATCTCAGGCGCCGAGTCTGGCCATCAGGCCATGACCTGGTACGCTGAAGCAGTCTGGCACCTGCACAGCCAGCAAGCAGACATGGCACTGAGTTGCCTCGATGAAGCGCAGGACATCGCCAATCGTCACGGGAGTCGTTTCACCGTCCCCGCCCCACCCGTTGAAGCACTCCGAATCAAGTGCCTCCTGCAACTCGGGCGACTGAGGGAGGCGCTTGATCAGCTTCGAAAGCACAGAACGCCGACGCCAGCACATCCACTGGATCAGCTTGAGTGGCTGGAGGCCAGGTGCCTGCTCGCTCTCTTTGACGGGCAGCGTTCTGCAGCCCTTGACCTCGCTACTCAACTGGCTGATCAGGCACGTACGCACCGTTTTCTCGCTCACCATATCACGGCTCGCGCGGTACAGGCCTGCCTGGCAGATGAGCTTTCCGAGCGACTGGAAAGCGTACGCCAGTGTGTTGAAATGGCCGCAACCAATGATCTGGTTTTTCCCTTGGTGCAATTCCGGCCTTTTATTCGCGAAGAATTGTCAGCGATGGCCGATGATGCACTATTGGGGCAGGTGGCGGCGCAGCTTCTGGCTTACGACCTGTCGAGGCCGGCATCCGAAAAACGCTCAGGCGCGCAACCTCTTTCCACAGACACTCTGAGCAAACGTGAACTCGAAGTCCTCGGTCTGGTTGCCGATGGCCTGGCGAACAAGGAAATCGCAGCGAGGCTTCACCTTGCAGGTGCGACCGTCAAGGCCCATATTCGTAACATCTACAGCAAGATAGGCGCTCGCAACCGCACTGAAGCTGTGCGCATTGCCCGGGATTCAGGCCTCATCTCCACGGAAAAATAAGCCCAATTAATACTTTGTAGTCCCTTCATATCTACTTTTTAATCCCCAAAATAGTCCCTTGGAACGATTAAACTACGCCCCCTCCTTCACTAATATAGAATCCAGAAAACGAATTCGTACGGCCTTTCGAATCGTTTTCTCCTTTCAGTCGGGGCCTCCCTAACCCACACTGCCCTGATGCATGGCGATCGGTCGAAGGACGGATCGCCTTTTTTTATGCCGCAGGCACGCTGGAAGCAAAAGGAGAAGGGGCGCTCAGTATTGCGTCTTTCAGGCGTCGGCCTGGTTGGCCAACATGCTGACATCCAGTATCTGGCGACGATAGGGAGGAAGCGCAGCCAGAATACGATTGCCATATCGCCGTGTCAGCAATCGGCCATCAAGAATGGAGATCTGTCCGCTGTCCGACTCGGAGCGCATCAATCTTCCGCAGGCCTGCACCATCTTCAGGCAGGCATCCGGAACGGCAATGCTGTAGAAGGCATTCCCACCCCGGCGTTCCAACCATTCGGCAAAGGTCTCATCCACCGGATCATCGGGAACGGAAAAGGGTAACCGCGTAATGACCACATGTGTCAGCAGCTCCCCCGGCAGATCCAATCCTTCCGCAAAGCTGGCGAGGCCAAAGAGGATGGTGCGCTCACCGGCTTCAACCCGAGCCTTGTGCTGTTCAATCTGGCGATGGCGACTGATCTCTCCCTGCACCGTTATGGCGCCATGCCAGGGCCGGTCACTCAGGCGCTCATGGATGGCCTGCATGTGCCGTCGGGAATTGAATAACACCAGCGTCGGTTCTCCCTGGTCCAGTATCCAGCTGACCTGTTCGGCCAACTCATCCAGATAAGCCGGATCTTCCGACGGCAGATGCCGCGTACGCCAGAGGTTCAGCACCGCCCGCTCCTGATAGTTGAACGGGCTTGGTAACGAGATGGCTGTGCTGGCTTCCGGCAAGCCTGTCGCGGCCTGAAAGCGCTTGAAGTCCCCCCCTACGCTAAGCGTCGCAGACGCCAGTATGGCACCCCAGCAACGTTGCCACAGACGCTCCATGAGAAAGCCTGCCGCCGACGTGGGACTGACGCACAATTGTATATCCTCTCCGGACGGGCTCAGTTGCATCCAGCGCGCGGTCGGAGTGCCCTCGTCCAGCTCTGTTTCATCGACCGGTGCACGGGCCCAGCCTATCCAAACGTCAGTCTGCGCCTGCAGCTGCCCTTCTAGTGGCCCGAGGGTCATCAGGGCACTTTCCAATGCCGTACGTTGGGCGGTGGTCAGGCTGTCTCCCTCCATCATGCCTCGCAGCCTACGGGTCACCTGCCCCAGTGTTTCCAGCACGTCTGCGCTGGCTTCTGCCAGGTGGACCAAAGGTTCTCTGAGCTGCGCGGCGATCACGCCCATGGGATAGCGGAGCACCTCGCCGTCCTGAAGCTCGGATTCCGCCAACACGTGCAAACTCTCCAGCAGGCGCCCCGCCTCGAGGCTGCTGGACGGCAGGTTGGCCAGATGTCCGCTCAGCGCATCATCCCAACCAATCTCGGTGAGCATGCCGGAGACCGTACGTGAAAGCTGGCGCAAGGTTCGCTGTGCCGCCTCAAGGCCGGCCATGCCGCCAAAGTGGGACAAGGCCTTGTCGGCCAGGTGATGCGCTTCGTCGAAGACATACAGGGTATCCTCCGGTGCGGGCAACACGACCCCACCGCCCAGTGCCAGGTCGGCAAAAACCAGATCATGGTTGGCCACAATGATATGCGCCTGCTCGGCCTGGTTCTTGGCCTTGAAATACGGGCAGTGGAAGAAGTGCTGGCAGTTTCGGTTCAGGCATTGGCGGTGATCTGTGGTGATTTGCGTGCGGATATCCGTACCAATCTCACCGGGGGCGGCATCCAGATCGCCGTCCCAGCCCTGATCCAGCACCCAGGCCATCAGCTCTCGGGCGGTTTCAGGATCCAGTGTGCCGTCGACGGACTCTGCAGCAAAGAGGGGCAGAGTCTGGTCATCACCGGCTTCCACCCATTGCTCCAGCTTGTGCAGGCACAGGTAACGCTGTCGCCCCTTCGCCAGGGCCACGCGAATCTCGAGTCCGCCTTCACCAATGAGCAAGGGAATCTCCTGCTCCAGGATCTGTTGCTGAAGATTGACCGTCGCCGTCGACACGACGAGCGTCTTGCCAGACTCACGCGCCATGATGACGGAGGGCAACAGATAGCCCAAGGTCTTGCCGGTACCGGTACCCGCCTCCACCACACACACTGAAGCATCAGAGATGCGGCGGCCCTCTCCATCCACTTCGATATTGCCCAGATACCGTGCAATATGACCGATCATTTCCCTTTGACCGCGCCGGGGCCTGAGCTTGCGTCCCTGAATGTACTGGCTGTAGGCGGACTGAATCGCTGACTTGGTGGTTTCGTTCAACATGCGCTTACTCGGGACGCACCCAGTCACGGACTACCGGCACACGGAACCGGGTTCCGTCCAGTTCCAGTACCACGCCCTCCTCGGTCACGGCGACCAGGCGCATGCCCGCTACCGACTGACCCGGTCTGAGGTAAAGGTTGTTGATCATGACGCGGCTGGCTGTGGCATCCGGACTGTAGATGTGGCTGTTGAAGGTCAGATTGGGTACGCGCCGCTGAAAACTCAACGGCAGTTCGCTCAAAACGGGTACTTCACGCGTCTGTACCGGAATTTCGGTTGTCTGGCCCGCAGATACAGTGCCGGCCATCTCGTCGGACGCCCTGTCCAGATAGCGAGGCTTCTTTCCGGGCTCGATAAGCAAAGGCCGATCCTGATCCGCTTTTTCATCAGTGGGTGTTGGGCCCTCCTCTGCAGGCTGCGAGGAAGTCAGTACCGGCTCTGAAGCGTCGCCATGGACAGGTTGTGCGGTGGGCTGTGACTGAGTCCGTGACACGTCACGCTGCGGGGCACTGTATGGGGCCGGCACGTTCTGGGAGGGCTGCGTGCCTGAAGCGTCGGCCGGTGCCATTTGAACCGTGCGACCCACCCACCAGAAGGTCAGCCCGCTGGCAAGCGCACCCACTCCAATCACCAGAACGACCAGGGGCAAAACGGATGAACGGCGACGTCTGCGCAGCCCCAGTCCACCGGGTATGAGCGGATCGGGCAGTGCCTCATCACGCCGCTCGCGTTCGGACTTTTTCAGCGCATCGAGAATATAGGACATGACTAGTTCACCAGAGTCGGGACAGCAGGGTCGGTCAGGGTGTTGAGGCGGATGAGCGTCTGCGCGCCGGCAATGCCGTCGGCCTTCAGCCCGCTATCAGCCTGAAACTGCCGAATGACGCGCTGCATGCTCTGCCCTTGAAGTGCATAGCCCGCTTTCTGCAGGCGATCGGAGAGCCAGGCTTGCTCGTCCCGGATCTCTCCCGGGCGAATGACAGCGGATCGAAACGGCGGCACGCGCCACACCACCGTGAAGCGACCGTCCCAATGTTCCTCAAGCAGGCTTGCCGGCAGGGTCAATTGTTTTCCATCCAGACTGATTGTTGCCTGATCCCCCTTTACCGCCAGAAGCGCAACATGGCGCTCCTCTCCCGAAGGCGCAAGCAGTGGCAGGATGGCCGGGCGATCCAGCCTCAGCAATACCCGCCAGTTGCCCCGGTGATGCAGGCACTCCATGCCCTGTGTCTGCAGCCACCGACACAGGTAAGCCTCATTTTCTGGCGGTGCAGAAAGCCCCCAAAGACGCAGGACGTCAATATACGCCTGGCGTGCGTCTCCCCGCGCCCGGATCAATTGATTCTGCCATTGTACCGCGTCCAGGGAATGTCCATCCGCGTGCTGATAAGGATGCTCAGGTACTGCGCCGCCCGCCGATACGGCCGATTGCAATGCATCGGGTGCTTTCGTCAATACCATCCCTGTATCGGACACGCCCGACTGCGGCACAGGCCCGGCATCCGTGATCTGTTCGATAGCCGGTTCACGCTCCACCCACCCGAACACCAGCAGCCACATCAGCAGCCCTGCCAGCAATCCGCCTGCAACGCCGCGCACAAACCAGTTTTTCTTCCAGCTGTCGAGGCGGATGGCCATGTCCGCCAGCCCCAGCTCCCGGGCCGCCTTGTTCACGATTGCAGGCGTCACCTCCGGGGACTCTTCGCCGTAGGCACCCAGCAGCGCCCGGTCACACAGCAGGTTGATCAGCCGTGGTATGCCTCGGGTGTGGCGGTAGACACGGCGCACGGCGCCACGCGAAAAAACCGGGCGCCGGCACCCGGCCACGCCCAGCCGATAGGTGATATAGGCGTCAACCTCCGCCAGCGACAAGGCATCCAGATGATATCGCGCCGTAATCCGCTGTGCCAGCTGACGCAGCTCCGGGCGGGCCAGCATATCCTGCAGCTCCGGCTGGCCCAGGAGAATGATCTGCAACAGCTTGCGCCTGTCGGTTTCCAGGTTGGTAAGCAAGCGCAACTGTTCCAGCACATCCGTGCTCAGATTCTGGGCCTCGTCAATAATGAGCACCACATGGCGCCCCCTGGCATTGGCCTCCAGCAGGTGTGCATTGATGGCATCAATCAGAGCCTTGACGGATGCATGGGGCCGGACCTTGATCGCCAGCTCATCACAAATCGTGGCCAGCAGTTCACGCGCAGTCAGACGAGGGTGAACAATGAACGCAACGTCGGTGTTCTCCGGCAGCTTTTGAAGAAACCGCCGGCAGACAGTGGTTTTACCTGTACCCACCTCTCCGGTGAGCAGCACGAATCCGCCATCACGGCCAGTGCCATACAGCAAATGGGCCAGCGCTTCCCGATGACGCTCACTCATGTAAAGGTAGCGTGGGTCGGGCGCGATGGAAAAAGGCAGTTCCTTCAGGCCAAAAAACGATTCGTACATAGCGCGAGGGTTCAGATATCCGGCACGATAGTGTACGTGAAAGCCCCTCTACAACCAAGCGCGCTCAGGAGTGCTGAACCAGCCGGAGCGCCGGGGATCCCTTGCGCATGCGATCCTTGAGATCACGCACCACCTGAGACAGCAGAAGGCTGATCCGGGAATGCGCCCGAATACGTGAGATATGCGGCCAGGTCGCCCGCTCCCCTTCAAGCGTCAGTCTTGCAACCAGTTCGGGTGACGGGTTGCTCAACATGTGACGGTAATGGGCAAGCGTATACCGCGGCGCAATAGTGACGTCACCGCTGTAGCGCTGGGCCAGGATGGTATAGGCCTGACCGGCAACCTGCCGGACGACCTCATTGTCACTGTGTTGCCTCAGATAGTTGGCCAACTCCTTGCCATGGAACTTGAGTTCACGACTCAGCATGCGCCAGGGCAGCCCAAGCAGGCCGGGACGTCCACGGTGTTTCGAGGCCCGCAGGAAAGGCACCACATGGGGGTTGGTCTGACTCACCAGCGTGAAGTTCACATCGTACAAGTGTCGCAGACGGTCAACCGGCAGATCCGATACCACCGAGCCGTCCACCCACCGCAAGCGTGGTTGGTAGGGAATAATCTGGCCCAGCTCGTCTTTCTTCATCAACTGGACGGGTGCAAATACACCCGGTACGGAGCAGGAGGCCATGCTCGCACTCCACACCAGCAGATACGGACTGGTATAGCCACTGAGCAGCCGCTCCCGCTGGTGCTCATGTACAGGTGATACGGTGATGTTGATACTGCGACCGCTGCGTTCGTAGGCTTCAAGGAAGGTATACTCACCAATATTCTCGCGCAGGCAGCGCTCAAGCTGGCGATTGTCCATGAACCCACGGCCGCTGAGCCCGGCCATCCATCCCTGCCATTTCCAGGGCTGCAGGTTGTGGTTCTCCGGGTGGAGCAAGTCATCAAGCTCATCATCCGTGCGGGTGCCCAGCATGGCGGCGATGATCGATCCCACCGAGGACCCGGCGATGACCCGCGGCAGCAGCCTGCGCTCCCAAAGTGCCTTCACCACACCGATATGAAAGAGTCCCAGCGTGGCGCCGCCACTGAGCAGCAGAGCGGGTGAACCATACGCCAGTGCAATGTCCTTGAAGTAGTCCAGCTTGTCTGCCAGCGGCAGTTCGGGGAAATCGGTTTCGGCCACATACCGGATGGCATGACAGACCACATCCAGATAGTTTTCGATCAAAAGCTTGGTGCCTACCCGGCTGCGCGCAAACAGTGCGGGATTGCCCATGTTGCCCAGGTCATGATGCAGCCCCTGTCTCAGAGACCGGATCAGGCGGACATGGTCGCGTCGCTCGAGGGCCTGGCGAATCTCGTTGTAGCGATCCAGAATCAGGTGAGCGTTGTACAGGTCTGACTCAAGCTCCTGTTTCCAGGCCGCCTGACCGGACAACTCATCAAGCTCCAGCGCGATCTGATGCCATTGATCGTATGTGCTGGCCTCGGCCAGCTGTGCTTCGAGACGTTCGACCTTCTTGTTACGAGATGACTTCATGAGACTTCCGGCAAAGTGACAGCCTGTTCACTATAGACCACTCGACGGCGTACAGGTGTGAACTGACCCGGAATTCAGGCAAACGGAATGCTCAGAAATCGTCGAGATCATCCCCGGCAAAGGGATCATCCAGCATCAGGCCGTCGTGGATATCGAACTCGCGCCGCTCAAGATAGGCGTTGCGCAGGAAGATGTACTTGTCGCCCTGAATGAAGCGCTCGGCCGGGATCACATCGGCCCGGCGATCCACGACATTCACGGTCTGAGCAATCAACTGTGTGTCACCATGCACATCCGAGTACAGGTCACGCGTCCAGAAACTGTCAGGAATGATCCCAACCGCATCCGAGACCGTTCGCGGCCCCAGGAGAGGCAGCATCAGGTAGGGGCCGTCCGGCAACCCCCAATGCACCAGCGTCTGCCCGAAATCTTCCTTTTGATCACGCAGCCCCCAACGATGCGACCAGTCGACGAACCCACCCAGCCCGAAAAAGGTGTCAAAAATGAAACTGGTTGCGGTTTCAGCAGCCGGGGTGACCTTCAACTGGAGGATCTGGTTGCCCAGCGTCGGAATACGCCGAAGGTTGTTGAAGAAGTTGGTAATGCCGGAATCCACAAAATCGGGGGTCACAAACCGGTAGGCCTGAGCCGCCGGACGCAAAGCCCACTCATCCAGAAACTCGTTGAAGGCGAACACGCCCCGGTTGAACGCTTCGTAGGGGTCACGCTCGTCGTAGCGTGCTGCCTGTGCGCCCAATGTGGTGGCCAGAAGCATGATGGCCAGCGCGATGCGAATCATCCGGACGTTCTCCCTGTTCTCATGAGGTAACCACGTTGCCCCGCGCCAGCACGGCTTCAAAAGCAGTCGGGCTTTTCAAACCTTGCTCTGGTCACGACTGCTTCAATATGGGTACACTGTTGCCCGATTACAAGCCTTTCGCAATACGTATTAGTCGGAGCCTTCATCGTGCACAACGAAGCTGCCTGTCTGGACATGATTGAAATTCCCATTCGCTGGGGTGACATGGATGCCTACGGTCATGTGAACAACACCGTGTACTTCCGCTTCTTCGAGGAAGCCCGTGTACAGTGGCTGGAACGCAACGGTTTTCGCGTCGATGGCAAGGGGCACGGCCCGATCCTGCTGCAGACAGGTTGCACATTCCTGCGCCCCATCCACTACCCGGAAACCATCTGGGTTTCCACCTGGTGCAAGGAGATTGGCCGCACGAGCTTTGTCGTGGGCCATGACGTGCTGTCACACAACCGTGAGACGGTCTATACGGAGGGGTTCTGCAAGCTGGTCTGGCTGGATCACGAGCGGCATGCATCGACTCCGCTCCCTGATACCTTGCTTCAACTGCTGCAGAAATCCCTCCAGGCCAGGGCACGTCAGAGCTGACGCACCAGCACGACCCCCGCTGAATACCCGGCACCGAAGGAGCAGATCACGCCCATATCCCCCGGATTCAGGTCGTCCCTGAACAGGTGGAAGGCGATGATCGAACCCGCCGAGCTGGTATTGGCATAGCGATCCAGTGCAGTCGGTGCTTCATCATCCGTCGCATCACGCCCCAATACCTTGCGGGCGATGAGCTGGTTCATGTTGATGTTGGCCTGATGCAGCCACAGTCGCCGGATGTCACCTGCCGTCATCGATTGCTTGTCGAGCACATCCAGAATCATGCGTGAGACCATTGGCACCACTTCCTTGAACACCTTGCGACCTTCCTGCACGAACAGCTTGTCGGGTTTTCCGATGCCCGATTCGTCACAGCGGTTGAGAAAGCCGAAGTTGTTGCGGATATTGTTGGAGAACCGGGTCTTCAGTTCTGTGGCCACAATTTCCAGTGGCCGCTCGTTGGTGCAGGTTTCATCGGATTCGATGACGACAGCGGTACAGGCATCTCCGAATATGAAGTGGCTGTCGCGGTCGCGGAAGTTGAGGTGACCGGTGCAGATTTCCGGATTGACCATCAGGACCGTGCGGGCCGCGCCGGAGCGAATCAGGCTGTCCGCCGTCTGCAAGCCGAAGGTCGCCGAGGAACAGGCCACATTCATGTCGAAGGCAAAGCCTTCAATCCCCAGGGCATTCTGAATTTCTATCGAAATGGCCGGATAGGCGCGCTGCAGATTGGAGCACGCCACCAGCACCGCATCAATATCTGCGGCTGTTTTCCCTGCGCGCTCGAGGGCTTCTCGGGCTGCATTGACGCCCATCTCGGCCAGAATGCTCAGTTCGTCATTGCTGCGCTCGGGAATGAACGGGCACATGCGTTCGATATCGAGGATGCCATCCTTGTTCATGACGTACCGGCTCTTGATGCCGGAGGCCTTCTCGATGAATTCCACGGATGAAGGCTGCCGGGGTTCCAGCTCACCTTTTTCGATGGCTTCCGCATTTTCGCGGTTGTACTTTTCCACCCACGCATTGAAGCTTTCCACCAGCTCTTCATTGCTGATGCTATAGGGTGGCGTGAACAGGCCGGTGCCGCTGATCAGAACTTTTTTCACATCATGCCTCGATATACAGCTTGAACAACAATACAGAGAAGGATAGTGCTTTCAGCGATCTCTGCCTAGCGCCTCGCCGGAAAACCTGCCGGCCATTCTCACAGACTGACTTTTTGCCACTGTTTTTCCAGGCGCTTGTCCGAAATGGGGAAACGCGTCTTGAGCTGCTGCGCAAAGACGGAAACACGCCACTCCTCGAGCATCCACCGAAAGTGCTCCAGTTCAGGATCGACGCGACCTTCCCTTTCATGCTTTGCCTTGCGCGCCTGCCAATCCTCCCGAAACGCCCGGTAGCGCAGCAGAAATGTGCGCTCCTGCTGCGCATTGCGGCCTACCTTCTCCAGCCGGATCTTTGCCGCGTCCAGATATACGGGCAGGCGTTCAAGCCAGTCCGCCGGGGTCTGCACGAGGAAGCCTGGATAGACCAGCTCGTCCATTTGCTGTTTGAGGTCGGCCATGGATTCGGCAACATCCAGCCGAATGGGCTTGTTGAGCACCTTGCGCAGGGCATGCCACCGCTCGAGGATACTGTGGACCTGTTCAGCCAGCACATTGGCGTGAGCAACGAGCGTACCCCGCTTCTCGTGAAGACGCTGATTGAAAGCCTCTTTCGAACGTACAGGCGGCTGGCCATCCACGAGATGCTGCAGAAAGGCTGCGCGAATCCAGTCGTCTTTCAACGATCTGAGCTGACCAATGGGGGCGAAGTAAAGACCGGATGCCTTTTCATGGGGGAAGTTTTTCTCGAGGTATTTGACGGTATCCGCGAGCCTGAGCATGAACAGTCTCGCCAGTCCGAGACGTCCGGCGCGTTCTGCGGTAACCGTATCCAGCGCTTCGGCGCGAACAACCCCGTCTCCCCTGTCCTGCAGATAGGGATAGACGCTGATGACCGTTCCGTGCACCTTGCGTGTTTCACGCTCCGGAAGCTGATCCCAGATAAAATCAGTGGACGGCGCCTCCCCGCGATCGTCATTCGATTCCGGTCGACGGGTGTGTGCCGGCGCCTCCTCAATGGTCTGCTTCTGTTCTGCGTACAGTGCATGGTAGTCCCGGCTTTCTGCCAGCCGGCGCCCTTTTTCATCCACCAGCCTCAGGTTCATGCGCAAATGGTTGGGCAAGGATTCCGGACGCCAGGCCTCGTCCGGGATGGCAACGCCCGTCATGCGCCTGAGCTGCTCGCCTATTGCCTGGGTGAGCGGGCGGTCTTCCGGCTCGATGGCCTCTGCCACCGCCTGAGCAAAATCCGGAACAGGCACAAAGTTACGCCGCAGACTCTTGGGCAGGGACCGGATCAGCGCTTCCACCTTCTCCCGGAGCAACCCCGGCACCAGCCATTCCAGCCGTGCAACCGGCAGCTGCCGATACGCCTGAACCGGCACGGTCAGTGTAATGCCATCCACGTCGCTGGCCGGGTCGAACGCATACGTCAGCCGGAAGCGCTGACCACGCCATTCAAGATGATCCGGAAACTGCTCCAGCGCCAGGACACCGGTTTCAGTTTTGAGTACATCCTCGGGCTTGAGCTCCAGCCGGGCTTTCACTTCATCCGACAGTCGCTTGTACCAGGCCTCGAGGCTGCGAACATTGGTCACATCTTCAGGCAGGCGCTGATCATAGAATTCGAAAAGCGTTTCAGGATCGACCACCAGATCCCGTCGCCTTGTCCGAGCCTCAAGATCTTCCGCTTCATCCAGGCATTTCCGGTTGTGGCGAATGAAGGGCAGCCGGGACTGAATCTGATCGCCTACCAGCCCCTCCCGGATCAACAGCTCACGCGATTGCACCGGATCAATCCGGCCAAAGCTGACGCGCCGCCTCGGCACCACGACCAATCCGTACAGGGTGCATTGCTCCCAGGCCATCGCTTCACCGCGCTTGCGAGACCAATGCGGCTCCAGCCAGGTACGGCGCAGCAGGTGCTGCCCCTGCTGTTCAATCCATTCCGGCTCAATTCGGGCAATGGTTCGGGCAAACAGGCGCGAGGTCTCGACCAATTCGGCTGCCATGAGCCACTGGGGCGTTTTTTTCTTGACGTGAGCACCCGGAAATACCCAGAACGTGCGATTGCGCGGTCCCTTGTAGCTGCGATCGTCATCTTTCATCCCCACCTGCGTGAGAAACCCGCTGAGCAGGCTCAGGTGCAGGCTGCGGTAGTCGGCCGCCTCCTGGTTCTCCCTCAACCCCAGCTCCTTGCATTGCAGGCGAAGCTGCCGATGGGTTTCACGCCATTCGCGCATGCGCAGAAAGTGTAGAAAGTTCCGCTTGCACCACTGGCGCAGCGCGTTATTGCTCAGTGCCTGGCGCTGTGCTTCCCAGCCATTCCAGAGATTGATCAATGAGAGGAACTCGGACTGCTCATCCTTCCATTGCGCATGGGCCTGATCTGCCAGCTGTTGCTTGTCGGCGGGTCGCTCCCGGGGGTCCTGAACGGCCAGCGCGGAGACAATAATCAAAGCTTCGGTCAAGGCGCCCTTGTCATGAGCTTCAAGCAGAATGCGCCCCAACCTGGGATCGAGCGGCAGGCGCGCCAGTTTGCGGCCCGCCGGTGTCAGACGGCGCTTGCCATCGATGGCACCCAGTTCGTCGAGCAGGCGCAGACCGTCGTTGATGTAACGCTTGTCCGGCGGCTCGGGAAACGGAAAGCGTTCGATATCTCCCAGCCGCAGAGACAACATTTGCAAGATGACTGCAGCCAGGTTGGTACGCAATATCTCGGGTTCGGTGAATGCCGGCCGGTTATTGAAGTCGTCTTCATCATAGAGGCGAAAACAGATACCGGGTGCTACCCGCCCGCAGCGCCCGGCCCGTTGCTGAGCACTGGCCTGACTGATCTTCTCAATGGGCAGACGCTGTACCTTGCTGTGAAAGGAATAACGGCTTATTCGGGCCAACCCGGCATCAATCACATAACGAATACCGGGCACCGTGAGTGAAGTTTCGGCCACGTTGGTCGACAGTACGATGCGCCGCCCCCTGTGTGGTTGAAAGATCCTTTGCTGATCGGCTGCTGACAACCGTGCGTAGAGCGGCAGTACTTCCGTATCCACGAGTTCCGCCTTGCGCAGGCGGTGAGACAGTTCGCGAATCTCGCCTTCGCCACTGAGAAACACCAGCACATCACCCGGAGGCTGCTTTTCAGCACGTTCATGGGCGCGGATTTCATCCAGTGCGGCCAGCACGCCTTCTTGCAACGTCAGATCCATTTCATCCGGGTCAGCGCTGACAAGCGGGCGGTAACGGATGTCGACCGGATAGGTGCGTCCGGACACTTCCACAACCGGCGCACCATCAAAGTGCCTGGAAAAGCGCTCCACGTCGATGGTGGCAGAGGTAATAATGAGCTTGAGATCCGGGCGCCTGGGCAGAATGCGCTTCAGATAGCCGAGAATGAAGTCAATGTTGAGCGAACGCTCGTGCGCTTCGTCGATGATCAGCACACTGTAGCGTTTGAGCAAGCGGTCCCGGGGCGTTTCCGCCAGCAAGATGCCGTCTGTCATGACCTTGATGCGGGTGGACGCACTGCGCTGATCCGTAAACCGCACCTGATAGCCGACCGTCTCGCCCAGGTTCTCACCCAGCTCCTCTGCTATGCGTGTGGCCACCGATCTGGCCGCCAGGCGACGTGGCTGCGTATGGCCGATCAGCCCACTTTCGGCCAGCCCCATGTCCAGACACAGCTTGGGCAACTGCGTGGTCTTGCCCGATCCCGTTTCCCCGGCCACCACAACGACCTGATGATGCGTCAGTGCCTCACGTATTTCCGGAAGCTTGTCGGTAATGGGCAGGTTTTCGGGAAAGGTGATCCGGGCCATGCTGAGACTACGCCAGTTAAAGGGGGCGATCAGTTTAACCTTCGGACAGCCTCAGTCAACGGAGAAACAGGTCTGGCTCCACAAGCATTGACCGCCACTTCGCTTCCACGGAAGAATCTTTCAGCCAGGCGGTCATCGTGGCAGCATCCTGCGGCCGGGCAAAGTAATAGCCCTGAGACAGCTGGCATCCGAGGGCTCTCAACACGGCAAGCTGCTCTGCCGTCTCCACGCCTTCGGCAATGCAAGCCATGCCAAGATTTCGCCCCAGTCCGATAATGGCTCTCACAATTTCCCGGTCATGGCTGTTGCGGGTAATCCCGCGCACGAACTCCTGGTCGATCTTGAGCTTGTAGAACGGAAGCCGCTGCAGATAGATCATGGAGGAGTAACCGGTACCAAAGTCATCCAGCGACAAGCGCACATTCTCGCCAGTCAGCACGCCCATGACCTGCGCAAAGTCGTCAATGTCTTCCAGCATGGCCGTCTCGGTCACTTCGACTTCGAATCGCGACGGGTCGCACTGGGCATCATCCAGCCACATGAGCAGCTGGCTGGCAAAGTGGCGGTTGTTGAACTGCCGGGCGGAGATGTTGACGGCCAGACTATCGGGCGCGATGCCCGCGCGCTCCCATTCTGCCAGTTGTGCGGCGGCCATCTGAACAATCCGCTCCCCCAGCGGATGGATCAGGTGGGTGTCCTCGATCTGCCGGATGAACTGACCGGGTGGAATCATGCCCTTCTCGGGGTGTCGCCAGCGGCACAACGCTTCCACCCCCACGATACGGCCGGTTTCGTTATCAATCTGGGGCTGGTATTCGAGATAGAGCTGGTCCCCGGCTTCCAGCGCCTGCTCCAGGTCCCTGAGCAGCGAGACCTGCTCTGCAAACTGGCGTGACAATTTTTCATCATAGAAGGCCCACTGCCCCTTGCCGGCTTCCTTGGCCCGGTACAGAGCCAGATCTGCACGACGGACCAGTTCCGCACGGGAGACTTCGCCGGCCTCAGAGACGGCAATCCCAATACTGGCCCGTGGGGTGACCACACCGTTGCCCAGATTGATCGGCTCCGCCAGCAGGCTGAGCAGCTTGCCGCAGAGCACAGCGATATCCCCTACATTCCTGACCTGGTCATGCAGAATGACAAATTCATCGCCCCCCAGGCGCGCGACAACATCTGTCGCCCGCAACGTGCCTCGTATACGCTGCGCCACGTCCTTGAGCAGCCGGTCACCTGCCGGGTGCCCCCAGGTATCATTCACAGCCTTGAAGTCATCCAGATCGAGCATCAGCAACGCCACGGAATTGCCCTGACGCCGTGCCTGATCGAGCGCGTGGTCCAGGTTATCGTGAAAGGCCTTGCGATTGGGCAGCCCGGTCACTTCATCAAAATAGGCCAGGCGGCGTATCTGATTCTCGGCTTGGAGACGGTCAGTCACATCGCGGGACACCAGCACTACATGGCGCTCATCCCTGATGCCGGCGATTTCCTGAGGCGCAACGATGCGCGCTTCAAAATGGCGCGCGCCTGCAGGCACATCGAGCGTATATTCCAGCGTTTCCACCTTTCCGGTGGCAAGTGACCGCTCGATGCTGGCCATCAGTTCATCGCACAGGCCTTCGGGCAGCACGTCACGGATATTGCGCCCGATCAGGTTCTCCGGAGAATCCGCCAGCAAAGACTCATCACCAATGACCGTTACGTAGTCACCCTTTTCATTGAGGATAAACCCCAGATCAGGCATGGCGCGGGCGAAGGCATCCAGCAGGCGGTTGTCCATGTCCCGCTGTGCCTGGAGTGTACAGACATGAGTAGTATCCCGGACGATTGCGACCACCTTCTGATGCGCGCTGCGAGGCTCAATCGGGCTGACACGCACCTCCCATGTATGCACCCGGTGGTCCCTCCTGCTTTCAAAGGAGACACTGAGCGTCTGCATCATGCCCGTCTCCATGGCCTGCCCGATAGCCTCCAGCACCTGATGACCGTAGGGTGGGGGCAGTACGGTTTCAACCGGCTTGCCAATCAATTCCTGTTCATTGCGGGCCAGGTGCGTGGGTTGTGCGCCCAGACGCTTGATGTAATGCCCCTGGGCATCCATGACCCACACCAGATCGGGAAAGGCGTGGGTGACGCTTTCGAGCAGCTCGGCCGTCTTTCTGAAGTCCGTGCTGAGTGACCGGTTTTCTTCCAGCAGGGCCATGATTTGTCCGGTTTGCGCTGTCACCCGGGCCCGCATGCGGAGAATGAGGAGGAGGATGGTTACCAGAACAACCGCCAGGATGATCTCGCCCGCATCCAGCCATGAAAGAATACGGTTAGATTGCTCTTCCAGGACCTCCCCTCCGGGGGTACTCAAACCATACTGCAGCATGGCCCGGGCATAGGGGCTGTCAGGATCCTTTTTCCATTTTGCCAGCCAGCGATCAATGGCCTCCCGCACATCCTCATGGCGCCCCCTGGGATACCCGAAGCCCACTTTGGAAGGCGAAAAGACAATGTCACTGGCCACCAGACCTTCGTAGTCTTCCAGGTTAACTGCCCAGAAAGAATTGATGACCCCGGCATCCAGCTCACCGGTCTGAATTGCCTTCATGATGTCGTCATAACTGTCAAAGGGCACTATCCGGGGCGCCAGCCCGAATCGGGCAACCACCTTTTGAAAGTTCTGGCCATTTATTCCGGCGCGCAATACGCCCACCCGCGCCCCATCCAGTGACTGAAGGCTCTTCACGGGCGAGTCAACCGGCAGAACGACCTGCCCCCAAAGTGTTGCGACGGGAATCTTCCCAAAATCAAACCACTCGCGACGCTCCGCGGTGGCCACCATGCTGGTGGCGATATCCAGTTCACCGCGCTGGGTCAGGGTATAAATATCTGCCCAGGTCATCACCCGATAGTCCAGCGTCCAGCCTTCGGCAACCGCGATGGCATTCAGAATATCCACGTGCAGCCCCGCAGGCAGGCCCTGATCATCCACGTAAACGAGCGGGTAGTTCTGATAGACGCCCACACGCAGGCTTTCTGCCCGGCTGTCAACCCCGTGCAGAAGTGCTATCAGAAGCGCTGCGATCAAAAATACACGCCTTCCTGACGCCAAGTCTCTACCTCATCTGGATGTGCGATGTCCCACGACTGATTATAGCGTCTTTTCAGGCGGCCGCTGACTGGCTTTCAATACAGGCCAGAATGGCCTTGACCAGTTCATCCGGCGCATCCTCCTGAATGAAGTGGCCTGCCCGGACCCGCTGATGCGGCATGCCCCTGGCGCCCGGCACCTTCTCCTGCAGGCGCGTATCGGCGCCTCTGAAAATGGGGTCCTGCTTGCCGAAGCAGGTGACCAGCGGTTTTTGCCAGCGCTCCAGCACCTTCCATGCCGCCCGGTTGGCGGCGGTCGCCGCATTGTTGGGTGCCGTGGGGACCAGGCGCGGAAACGCCCTCGCCCCGGCCAGCGCCGGGCGCTCGGGAAACGGCGCGTCATAGGCAGCCAGCTCTTCTGCCGTCAGCTTCCTGAGACACCCCGCATCCACTATTCGCCCGACCGGGAACCATGGGCTGTACAGGGCAAACGTGCGCCACAGGTAGAAGGCCGGAGGAACACGATCATCTCCGGTGGGAAGAAACCCGTTACCCACCACAAGCCCGGCAAACCGCTCTTCATTTTCAGCCGCCAATCGCAGCCCGATCAACGATCCCCAGTCCTGGCAAACCAGCGTGATATCCGCAAGTGCCAACCGCTCGACAAACAGTTTCATCCACATCACGTGTCGCAGGTAGCTGTACGCCTGGATGTCCGTGAGCTTGTCCGACTTGCCGAAGCCGATCAGATCCGGCGCGATTACCCGGTAACCTTTCTCTGCAACAGGGCCGATCATGTGGCGATAGAGGTAGGACCAGGTCGGCTCACCATGCAGCATGAGCACCACCGGGCCATCCTGAGGCCCCTCATCCACATAATGCATGCGCAATCCGTCGACTTCCACATAGTGGGGCGTGAAGGGGTAATCCGGCAACTGTTCAAAGGCTGAATCGGGCGTTCGATAGATATCTTTCATGGGGCATCCTGTCATGGGTCAGCAAGGGATGATTTCACTGTAAACATTCGCACTCAAATAACGTTGCGCCAGATCAAGTTCTGAACACGGATTCATCGGAAACGCGATGAATTCGGGTATACTGTGGCCACAACAAGGAGAATACCATGTCACGTGCCGAAGACTCCGTTCTGGTCCTGATCGACATTCAGGGCAAGCTGGCGCAGCTCATGCACAATCGCGAGCGCCTCTTTCAGCAAACCCGCCGTCTCATTCAGGTGGCCGGACTGTTTGACCTGCCCATCATCTGGATGGAGCAGCTGCCGGACAAGCTGGGGCCCACCGTGCCGGACATCGCCGAATTGCTTGAAGGGCATCAGCCTGTCGCCAAGTCGACCTTCAGCTGCTTTCGTGAACCGGGCTTCAAACGCGCCCTGGCTCAGACACGCCGGAACCACCTGATACTGGCGGGCATCGAGAGCCATATCTGTGTCTACCAATCCTGTCGTGATGCGTTGCACGCCGGATTCTCCGTATCGGTGGTCGAAGACGCCATATCGTCCCGAACGGCTGAAAACCGGTCGCTCGGACTTCAACGCATGACCGCCGAAGGGGCCATCCCGACCAGCGTGGAGATGCTTGCCTTCGATCTGCAGGGGGTGGCGGAAGGACCACGTTTCAAGCAGATGGTGCCATTGTTCCGGGAGGCCTGAGTGGAGCCGCATACTGTGGGGTATACCCAGCTTCAGCAGGGCAGCCGACGCTGGAAAACCCTGCGTCTGGAACATCTGGGGGATATTCCTGTTCTGCATCTCACCCGTCCGCAAGGCGAGTGCTGGATCAGCCTGCAAGGTGCCCAGGTGCTGGGAGCCACCCTGGGGGGCCGTCCGCTGGTGTGGGCCAATCCGGCTGCGGAATATCAGGCCGGACAGGCCATTCGCTCGGGCATCCCCATCTGCTGGCCCTGGTTTGGCGATCTCAACCGCAATCCGGACATCATTCGACAGCAGTACCCGGAGGCCGGGCCGGCGCACGGTTTCGCACGCACCCTGCCCTTCGCGCTGACCGATGTGGTGGAGACGTCGCAGGCGACCGAGCTGGAGTTCTCGCTGCGCCATCGCGCCGGCAACGTCAGCCTGCTGGTCGCCGTACAGGTGCGGTTCGGCTCGGTACTCGAGGTCACGGTCAGCACCTACAACGGAGGCCAGGCCGAGTTTGCGCTGACCACGGCATTGCATACCTATCTGCCGGTAGCGGATATACGAAGAGCTCAGGTTTCCGGGCTGGGTGGACGCCGCGCCTTGGACACATGCCGGGGCTGGACAGAAGGCCACCTTGAAGACCCCTTGCGGATTGACCGCGAGACAGACTGGATCTGCACCCACGCCCCCGAACATGTGACCCTGGTGGACCCGGCGGGTGCCAATGCCATTCGCGTGGGCATTCGGGCAGACCTGGAAGGCCAGCCCATTCCTCATTCCCTGGTGGTCTGGAACCCCTGGGAGGACAAGGCGCGTCGCCTGAGCCAGTTCCGGGATGAGGATTACCGGCATATGCTTTGCCTTGAAGCCGCATTGGCAGCGGATAACAGCGCAATACTGACACCGGGACAACAGCTCAACCTGACCACCACCCTGGAGAATCTGGTCTACACTTGACAGAGTTCACCACTCTGTCAGGGAGCTTCTTCGTGACCACTTCACAAGACAATGCCATCGCCCACGAGATTGACCACCGAATTCAGACCGGCAATCTCGACGTTCCCATGCTGCCCGAAGTGGTCCACAAGGTGATCCAGATCACCGCGGATCCCGAGTCGGGTGCGGCCGACCTTGTCAAGGTCATTCAGGGAGATCAGGCTTTGGCGGCACGTGTCATGCGCATCGCCAACTCGGCCGCCTACTCACCCACTGCCTCGATCGTTTCGCTGCAACAGGCCATCGCCAGACTGGGCATGCTGGTTGT
>RFIV01000144.1 GCA_003695085.1 Gammaproteobacteria bacterium | reverse complement strand
GGACCCCTTCTCTGACCCGGGAAAGCAGCGATTCAGGTCCCTGCGATCCGGCAGGTAGCGACTGCGCTGCAGCACGCCAAAGACATTGACAATGGGTATGGCGACCACCGTACCGTGTAATGGACGTATCCATTTGGCATTGAGCACGCGGCGGATGATTTCAATGCCGTTGAGTTCATCGCCGTGGATCGCTGCTGTCAGCAACAGCGTCGGGCCCGGCCGCCGGCCATGCAACACCGTGACGGGCATGCTGACGCCGTCGTGTCCCAGTAGCTTGCCGATTTGCGGCTCGATGAGGCGGGTTTCTCCTGGTCGGATGCGCTCGCCCATGAGCTCGAAGTATCGGGACTCAGTCATGATCAGCCCCTTCCTCGCGTACGGGTGCCGGTCTTGTTTTCCTTGATGCGCTTTTCAAGATGCGCGTAAATGAGCGCCGCGACATTCTTGTTGGTGGACTTTTCAATCCCTTCCAGGCCAGGCGAGGAATTCACTTCCATGACGACAGGGCCGTGATTGGAGCGCAGGATATCCACCCCGGCGACACCCAGTCCCATGATCTTGGCGGCACGTACTGCCGTGGAGCGTTCTTCCGGAGTGATTCGGATGATTTCGGCAGAGCCGCCCCGGTGCAGGTTGGAGCGGAACTCGCCTTCCTTTGCCTGACGTTTCATGGCAGCCACGACCTTGTCGCCGACCACAAGGCAGCGAATGTCTGCACCACCGGCTTCCTTGATGAACTCCTGAACCAGAATGTTGGCATTCAGGCCCATGAAGGCCTCAATGACGCTTTCGGCAGCTTTCCGGGTTTCGGCCAGTACCACGCCAATTCCCTGTGTGCCTTCCAGCAGCTTGATAACGAGCGGGGCACCCCCCACCATTTCAATCAGGTCATTGACGTCGTCCGGGGAGTGGGCAAAACCCGTGACCGGCAGACCTATCCCCTTGCGTGACAGCAATTGCAGGCTGCGCAGTTTGTCGCGTGAGCGGGTGATGGCCACCGACTCGTTCAGAGGCATCACGCCCATCATCTCGAACTGCCGCAAGACGGCGGTGCCGTAGAAGGTAATGGACGCACCAATGCGCGGAATAACGGCGTCAAAGCCTTCCAGCTCTTCGCCCTTGTAGTGAATGGAAGGGCGGCCCGAAGCAATGTTCATGTAGCAGCGCAGCGTATCGATGACATGCACTTCGTGTCCGCGTGCTTCACCTTCTTCCTTCAGGCGGCGTGTTGAGTAGAGATTCTTGTTTCGACTGAGAATGGCAACTTTCATCCGGGGGATCCTTGTAGTGAGCGCTCTGGCTAGTCTGCATTGTAGATGAGTTTTGACGAAGCGCCGACGGGAAAAGTCACGTCTCACCATTGGGCAAAAAATGATCTGAGTCATGTGAGGGGCGGTACCGGGATTTCCCGGGTCGCCGTTTTATGACGATTGTGTTAAAGTCGCGCGGATTTTTCATGAACTCCCTTGAGGTGTGTATGGATATTTCCAATATCGATCAGGTGGAAAAAGCCACATTGTCAGGGCAGCAGGAGCTGGCACGCCTGGGTGCGGCGCTGTTCTTTCTTTTGTTGGTCTTTCTGTATGCGGTCACGAATCTCGGCTCACTCCAGGGAGGAGGCATGCTGGTGGCGGCAGCCGTCATCGGCGGGTACATGGCACTGAACATTGGTGCCAACGATGTGGCCAACAACGTGGGCCCCATCGTGGGTGCAAAGGCGGTGACGCTGACCGGGGCGCTGATCATCGCTGCGATTTTCGAGGCCAGTGGTGCGCTGATTGCCGGGGGCAACGTGGTCAGCACCATCAAGAAGGGCATTATTGACCCGGCGATGGTAAAGGATACGGCCGAGTTTATCTGGCTGATGATGGCTGCATTGCTGGCGGGCGGTATCTGGCTCAACCTGGCCACCGCGATCGGGGCACCGGTTTCCACGACGCACTCCATCGTCGGGGGCGTTTTGGGTGCCGGGATTGCAGCCGGGGGTATGAGTGTGGCCAACTGGGGCACCATGGGCAAGATCGCTGCCAGTTGGGTCATCTCTCCGGCACTGGGCGGCTTGCTGGCCATGCTGTTCCTGTTTGCCATCAAGCGCACGGTTTTGTTCCAGCCCGAGCGTGTGGACGCTGCGAAGAAGTGGGTCCCGCTGTGGATCAGCCTGATGATCTGGGCTTTCACGACCTATCTGACCATCAAGGGCCTGAAGCATGTATACAAGATGCCCTTTGGTGAAGCGCTGGGCGTGGGCTTTGTCGCGGCGGTGATTGCGTTTCTGGTCATTCGCCCCATGATTGCCCGCAAGGCCCAGGGCATGGACAACGACCGGGAAAGCGTCAGCAGCCTGTTTACCTGGCCGCTTATCATGGCGGCGGCGTTTCTGAGCTTTGCCCACGGGGCTAACGATGTGGCCAATGCCGTGGGGCCGCTGGCGGCGATTACCGATGCAGTGGAACATGGTGTCATTGCCAAGAAATCACCGATTCCCCTGTGGGTCATGATGGTGGGCGCAGTGGGTATTTCCATCGGTCTGATGCTCTATGGCCCCCGGGTCATTCGCACCGTTGGCAGCGAGATTACCGAACTGGACAAGACGCGTGCCTTTTGCATTTCACTGGCTGCAGCCGTCACGGTGATTCTCGCCTCTCAGCTGGGCTTGCCGGTCTCGACTACCCATATCGCCGTGGGGGCCGTATTTGGCGTCGGCTTCCTGCGCGAGATCCTGAAGACCAGCTATGCCTCCGAGCTGCACAAGATTGCCGAGCAGCATCAGGGGGCCGAGCGTGAGAAGATCGAGCAGTTCCTGAAAGACTTCCGCGCCGCCTCGGTGGACGAGATGAAGCACAAGCTGGACTGGGCCAAGACGCACAAGCAGGAAATGCCTCTTTCGAAGGCCGAGCGCAAGCGCCTGAAGCGGGTGTATCACGAGAAGCTGGTCACACGCTCTCACCTGTGGAAGATCGCGGCGGCCTGGGTGATTACCGTCCCGGCCACGGCCTTGATTGCCGCCATTGCCTTCTTTGCCATCCGTGGCTTCATGATACCCTGACCGGCTGAGCCCCGGACAGGCTGGCGGGTCTCAGGTGCCCGCCCAGAAGCGCCCCAGTAACGCGTCCAGTTGCCGGGGCGTTTTCACATCTACCGCATCGGGGAAGCGCTGGCGCATCAGATCGCTGAGCGGGGGCCGTGCATAGCGGTCGTCCACCAGAACCAGAACGCCCCGATCTTCCGGCGTGCGAATGACCCGCCCCAGAGCCTGCAGCACCCGTGCCCAGCCGGGGTAGACAAAGGTATGGGTATCACCGTCCCATCCCTGCTCGCGCGCCCAATCCGCCCGGTGCTGGTGAAAGTCATCCCAGGGGGGCATGCCGGTACCCAGTACCACGGCCCCGAGCAGGGCGTCTGCCGGCAGGTCAATGCCTTCACACCAGCGGCCCGCCAGCGGTGTGATTACCACACCGGTATCCGTCCGGGTAGCCATGGTTTCCATCAGCGCGTGATCCTCGTCTGCCGTTTCGGGCAGGTGAACCGGCAGGGACGGGTAGAATTGGTGAAGCAGCGTCCGGATACGGGTCGCCGCGCTTCGGGTTGGTGTGAATACCAGATAGTTGCCTGGCCGCTGCTGCCAGATCCGGGCGGTCAGGTGGGCGATGGCGGGCCAGTGTGCCTCACGGTGGCGCTGGCGCAGGTTCAGGTTGGTGATGGTGAGCACACAGCGCCTGTCAGCCGGAAAGGGAGAGGGCAGCGACAGGGTATTTGCGGGCGAGACACCATAAACCGCCTGCCAGGGCTCGAATGGCTGCAGGGTGGCAGAAAACAGTGCACACCCCTGCGCTTGCCCAAGTACCTGCTGCAGGTGATGGCGGGCATCCAGTGCGCGGATGTGGAGCTGGTTGCCAGTGTGTTGAAAGACGAGAGTTTCCGGTGGCTGCTCCAACAGTGTCAGCAGCTTCAGAAGGGTGTTGAGGTGTGCCTGTTCCGGGCGAGTGTCCTGAAACAGGTCACCAGGTTGTGTCCATCGGGCCAGCCAGTCTGACAGCCAGCCCGCCAGCAGCTCGGTTGTTCCCGCCAGTGTCCGCGTGGAGAGGGTCGTGAGGCGGTGCCAGGCTCCTGCCGGGTGCCGTCTGACAGCCCGTATCAGTGGCAGCGTGCGCCATGGATCAGTCTTCTGCAGGGACAGTTCACAGGTCAGGTGC
>RFIV01000143.1 GCA_003695085.1 Gammaproteobacteria bacterium | reverse complement strand
TCCTGAATGAAAGGGCGTTGTCTGTAAACCGATCACTGCGATGCGTGCATGACAGGCAGGTGCACGCATTCTCCGGCGGTTGCGGAGCCGGCATCTGAGGCCGCCTCCGGAATCCGGCCGACTGCCGGGATGACGAAAATTTAATCGGTTTGGGGATGGCGCGCCGGCCGTGTCGCGTTAGCCTTTGAGCAGACTGCCGGGGATAACGTGACAAAACTCACTGAGTACACAGGTTAACCGGCTGAGAATGACGGTCACGGAGGTGAAGATGCAGGTCAAGGTCTGGGATGTGCCGACACGCCTGTACCACTGGGCGTTTGCGGGCGTGGTCATCGCTCAGTTTGTCACCGCGCAGCTCGGTGGCGATGCTATGTTCTGGCATGTGCGCCTGGGCTACGCGGCGCTGGCATTGGTGCTCTTTCGCATCTACTGGGGGCTGGTGGGCAGTGAAAGTGCGCGTTTCAGCCATTTCCTTGCGGGCCCGTCGGCCACCCTCGCCTACATGCGTGACCTGGCCCGCCGGCACCCGCCCGCGGTCGCCAGTCATAACCCCATGGGGGGCTGGGCGGTCATTGCGCTGCTGCTGGCGGTGGGCACGCAAGCGACGCTGGGGCTGTTCAGCAATGACGACATTTTTATCGAAGGCCCGCTTTATGGCCTGATCAGCAAGGATCTGAGTGACAGCCTGACGGGCTGGCACGGTGTGGGCGCCAAGGTGATCGTGGCCCTGGTTGGGTTGCACTTGCTGGCTATCGCCGTGCACCAGACGGTATTTCGCGAGCAGCTGGTTCCGGCCATGCTGCATGGCAACAAGCCGCTGGAACAACCTGTCCAGCTCAGGTTTGTTTCACCCTGGCGCGCCCTGCCCGGTTTGCTGCTGGCGGTACTGGCCGTCTGGGCGTTGGTGACCTGGGGCGAAAGTCTTGCTGTGGACAGCTATGATTACGGTTAACTGTTTACCAAGTGACGGCTCACGCCGTCTATAACAACCACCCTGAGAGGAGACCTCAGATGATAATGCGGAAAGTTCTGCTTACAGCAACCCTTGCAGCCACGTGCTGGGCCGGTGTGGCCCAGGCCGCCATGAAACCGGACGATGCCATCGTCGCGCGCAAGGCGGTCATGCGTGTCATCGGCCTGAACTTCGGCCCGCTGGGCGCCATGGTCAAGGGCAAGGTGCCCTTCAACCAGGAGGTGTTCAAGGCCAACACTCAACGCCTGAAGCTGGTCAGCGAGATGCCGGTGGAAAAGTACTTCCCCAAGGGCTCGGAAACTGGCAAGGGCACCACGGTCACCCAGGATGTCTGGAACGAATGGGATGAGTTTGAAGAAGGCCTGAAAAAGTGGCGCATGGAGCTGTCCAAGCTGGCGGACGTAGCCCAGTCCGGGGATGAAGCGGCCATGCGCAAGCAGTTCGCAGCCACTGCCAAAACATGCAAAGGCTGTCACGACGACTTCCGCGAGAAGAAGTAGCCGCCCATAACAGGCAGAGTGCCGCCGGAGGCAATCTCCCGCCGGCACTCTGTCGCCTCAGACCGCGCTCAGCGCGTAGCCTTCCCGCGGGAAATGCACATGCACAAGCCCGGTTTGAGCATGCTCGCGCGCCAGAATCAGCCGGTCCGGCAAGCTGCCCACCAACGTCCCCTCACTGGGCGAAAGCCTGTAGTCGGTTGGCGAGATACGTACGCGCTGCCCGACCATGGGATCATCGGTGGCTTCCGGTGCAATGTCGCGCGGTTGCGCATCGCGGGCGATCATCAGGGCGTCTTCACCGCTGATTTCCGTCACCAGTCCGTGGCCAAAATCACGAATCCGGTTCATCCAGTTCATGACCCTGGGATACTTGCGCACGAAGTTGCGCTCGCCCACATCCCTTACCATCCAGAGCCCGTGGTAGGCGGCAAAGTCTGCGTGGTGCGGGGTGTCACCGAAGAGGAAGTCGCTGCCCGAACTGGCCAGCTGGTCTTCCACCTTCTGCAGGTAGGCCCGGGCTTCATCCGTCGCCTTGAGCGGGTGGGTCAGGCGCACGCGTGCCTGCTTGCCCATGTCCATCCGGTCCCACATCAGGCGCGCCAGTCCGATGGGATTCAGGGCCTTGAGGGCCTTCCAGGTCAGTGACAGGGAGCTGGCCGCCATGACCAGTGCAAAGAAGGCGTTTTCGGTGTCTTTCACGAATGCCCGCTCGGCGTCTGTCTCGTTGGCCGGGTCCAGTTGTGACTGACCGGACAGCCGGGCGATTTCCTGGCTGATCAGGTGCGTGTCACAGAACACGTCGGCACCGAGTTGGGCGACAGGAATGCGCTGATACCCACCCGTCAGGGCATCGATGACAGGACGGGGCGGCATCTCCGGGGTGATGGCGGACTGCCAGCTCAGGCGGGTATAGCCCAGCATGGCGCGAACCTTTTCCGAGTAGGGAGAAAGTGCGTAGTGGTGCAGTATCAGATCATTCATGGCGATCCTTGTCATTGAGGTGCGTGCAGCAGTGAGGCTACATGATACGACAGTGTGCGCAGTTGGTCACCGCTCAATTGGCGAACCAGCTTGTCGATCAGGGTGCGGATCCCCTTGCTGACGCCCTTCATGGTCATGTCGACCGTCTTGCGGGTCATGCCGCCCAGGCGTACCAGACTGGCCGGGCGCTCATAGTAGTGCGTGACACCCTCGGTGACCATGTGAGAGAGCGTGGCGACAATTTCGTCCAGATGATCACGCGGCCGGTCTTCGGTCTGAACACGCTGAATGAGCACCTGGGCCTTATCGTAGAGGGCTTCATCAATGGGAAAGACGAGGTAGGCGGTTTCCCGCTCCGGGTATTCCAGGAGCATGGCCTGAAGGTAGCGCGCCAGTTCGCGCAGCTCGTCAGGTGTACGTTTGGCAAAAAACTGGCGGATCACCAGCTCGATGCCTTTCTGAACGGCCTGAATCGATCCGTCGGCGGTTTTGCGCACGGTTGGGTGCAGGGGCACCATGCGGGTGGGGATGTGATAGTAGCCTTCAAACCCGGCGACGACCAGTTGTGTGACGACCTCGGCTGCATCACGCGCCGCATCCACCTGAGCCTCGCCTTTCAGCACGGCCCTTACCAGATTCAGGGTCTTTTGATGTGTCTCGGGGGGCAATTCAAAGCCCCACCATGCGGATGCCGTCATCTCTGCCTGAGCCTGCATGAGGTTTCTCCTTTCCTGAAAGACTGGAACAAGCGTACAGCTTTGCGCAGGCGGTGACCCCTTGTCATTGGCCGAAATGACAACGCCGCCGCCCGGCCATCCGGACAGCGGCGTTTTGAGCACTGGCTCACAAAGTGCCAGTGTGTCAGGCGGGACGCTGCTCGCCTGCGTACTCGGGTGCCGGGCGCAGCATGGACACGACCACAATGGCCAGGGTGGCGAAGATGAACCCCGGTACGATCTCGTACAGATCGAACAGCCCACCGGAGAGCTGCTTCCAGACCACGACGGTCACGCCCCCGACGATGATCCCGGCCAGCGCCCCTTCACGGGACATCTTCGGCCAGTAAAGTGCCAGCAGCAGCGCCGGACCAAACGCGGCACCGAATCCCGCCCAGGCATAGCTCACCAGGCCCAGTACGTTGCTGTCCGGGTTCAGCGCCAGCAGGGTAGCCACCAGGGCGATGCCGAGTACCGCAAAGCGGCCGACCTTCACCAGTTCGTCCTGCGTGGCATCCTTTTTCAGGATGGCCTTGTAGAAGTCCTCGGCGAGCGCCGAAGACGACACCAGCAACTGGGAGTCCGCTGTACTCATGATGGCTGCCAGAATGGCCGCCAGCATGATACCTGCGATTACCGGATGGAACAGGGCATTGACCAGTACCATGAAGACTTTTTCGGAGTCGCCCAGATCACGATCCAGGTAGCCGATGGCCGCCAGGCCGACCAGGGTGGCCCCCAGCAGGGTCAGGGCGGTCCAGCCCACGGCAATGCGGCGGGCGGTGGGAATCTCGTCCTCACTGCGTATGGCCTTGAAGCGCGCCAGAATATGGGGCTGACCAAAATAGCCCAGGCCCCAGGCCATCAGCGAAACAATGGCAATCCAGCCCAGTGGCTCGCCCTTGGCACTGGTCCACAGGTCCAGCAGTGCCGGATTCTTGCTTTCGATGGCTGTCATCATGGCACTCCACCCGCCATCGGCGCTGATGGCCATGATCGGGACGATGAGCAGCGCCGCCGCCATCAGCAGGCCCTGGACAACATCCGTCCAGGAGACAGCCAGAAAGCCGCCGAAGAAGGTATAGGACACCACGCAAATGGCGCCGGCAATGACGGCGGTGGTGTAGTCCAGCCCGAAGACGGTTTCGAACAGCTTGCCGCCTGCAACCAGTCCGGAGCTGGTGTAGAAGAGGAAGAAGAGCAGGATGAAGAAGGCGGAAATCACCCGAAGGGCGTGATTGTGGTCATTGAAGCGATTGTTGAAGAACTCCGGCAGGGTCAGGGCATCACCGGCCTTCACACTCTGCTCGCGCAGGGGTTTTGCGACCAGCAACCAGTTCAGCCAGGTGCCGATCAGCAGGCCGATGGACAGCCACAGGCTTTCGAAGCCTGCTGCCAGCGCATAGCCCGGCAGGCCGAGAAGCAGCCAGCCGCTCATGTCGGAGGCGCCGGCACTGAGTGCCGAGGTAGCGGGGCCGAGCCTGCGGCCGCCCAGGATGTAGTCAGAGAGATTTTGAGTGCGTTTCCAGGCGATGTAGCCGATGGCCAGCATGCCGAGGATATAGACGATAAAGGTGGCGCCTACTGCAAGGCTGTTTTCGATCATGTGTCGCTCCTTCAGCGATGTTGTTGTTATACGGTCCCCTTGTGGGGGGCTGAAACGGGGCGAAAGAGGATGCTCAGGCATCCTCCTCCGACAGGGCCAGCAGGGTGGCGTTCCCCCCGATGGCCGCTGTGTTGGTGGTACAGGTGCGCTCAGTCATGAAGCGCAGCAGGTAGTGCGGACCGCCGGCTTTCGGGCCCGTCCCGGACAGGCCGCGTCCGCCGAAGGGCTGCACGCCGACCACCGCACCAATCTGGTTGCGGTTGATGTAGGTGTTGCCTACCTTGATCCGCTGCTCCAGCTCGCGCGCAAAGGTCTCGTTCCGGCTGTGGATCCCCAGCGTCAGGCCGTAGCCGGTGCCGTTGATCTCATCCACCACACGGTCCAGGTCTGCACGGGCGTAACGCACCACATGCAGGACGGGGCCGAAAACCTCCCGTTCAAGAGACCGGATACTATCGATTTCAAACGCGACCGGGCATACGAAATGTCCACGGGGCAGCTGTTGCGGCCGCGGCGTTTCCGCAAGCAGGCGGGCGGACTGTTTCATGCGCGCTATATGGGCCTCCAGTTGATGCGCTGCGTCCGCATCGATCACCGGTCCCACGTCCGTATCCGGGCGACCGGGCAGGCCGATGTTCAGTGTAGCCATGGCACCCTTGAGCATGGGCATCACGGTATCGGCAATGTCCTCCTGAAGATACAGGACCCGCAACGCCGAGCAGCGCTGACCGGCGGAGGCAAAGGCCGACTGCATGACGTCACGCACCACTTGCTCCGGTAAGGCGGTGCTGTCCACGATCATGGCGTTCTGGCCACCGGTTTCGGCGATCAGGGTGGGCAGTGGCCCCTCGCGTTCGGCCAGGGTGCGGTTGATCACCCGGGCGGTTTCCGTGGAGCCGGTAAAGGCGACGCCCGCCACGCGGGGGTCGCTGAGCAATGCCTGCCCCAGCGAAGCCCCCTCACCCGGGAGCAACGTGATGACGTCCGCCGGGATGCCGGCTTCGAGCATGAGTGCATGCGCCCGGGCGGCAATCAGGCTGGTCTGTTCCGCCGGCTTGGCGATGACCGCATTGCCCGCTACCAGCGCCGCCGAAATCTGCCCCATGAAAATGGCCAGCGGGAAGTTCCAGGGGCTGATGCACACGAACACGCCCCTGCCTTCCATGTACAGGATGTTCTGCTCGCCCGTGTAGCCATTCAACGGCTGAGGCTGACACAGGCGTCGGGCTTGCACCGCGTAGTAGCGGCAGAAGTCCACGGCCTCGCGGATTTCATCAATGCTGTCCTGCAGGGTCTTGCCCGCTTCGCGCACACACAGTTGCATCAGCTCGCCGCTGTGTGTTTCCAGCAGATCGGCCAGTTTCTCCAGGCAGGCGGCACGTTGTTCCACAGGCGTGCGGTGCCAGTGTGTCCAGGCGCTGGCGGCCGTGTCCAGCGCGTGTCGGGCGTGTTCGGGGGTCGCATCGGTGACCGTGCCCACGGCGTGATCCAGATCCCAGGGAGCCACGACCGGGCGCTGCGGGCCATCGGTGCGGGCTTCGCCCTGAATCACGGGCGCAGCGGTCCATTGTGTGGCGTCAAAGGGCGCCATGGCGTCGCGCAGGGCGTGCATGTCCTTCTGAGCGTGCATATTCAGACCTCGTGAATTTTCTCGTTCCGGGTGAAACAGCGCGGCGGGCAGGGGGATTGCCGGGTTGGCCAGCGAGGCGTGAGCGCGCAGTGCATCTGCCGGGTGGCGGCTGAGCTGTTCCACGGGGGTATCCCCATCAAGCAGCCGGTGCACGAAAGAGGTATTGGCGCCGTTTTCCAGCAGGCGGCGTACCAGGTAGGGCAACAGATCCTTGTGGGCACCCACTGGTGCGTAGATGCGGACCGGTGTTCCGCTCTCTGCCATCACGGTGCGGTACAGGGCGTCGCCCATCCCGTGCAGGCGCTGGTACTCGAACGCGCGACCGGTTTGACGCGCCAGATGGCGAATGGCCACCACCGTGTGGGCATTGTGGGTGGCAAACTGCGGATAGAGTGCCCCGTCTGTGCCGCTGCCGAGCAGGTAACGGGCGCAGGCCAGGTAATTGACGTCCGTGGCTTCCTTGCGTGTCCAGACCGGGTAACCGTCCAGACCGCGCTGCTGTGCCCACTTGATTTCACTGTCCCAGTAGGCACCTTTCACCAGGCGAACCGGGATCACATCCCCCATTTCCCGTGCCAGTGCGGTCAGCCACGCGAGTGTGGGCAGGGCGCGCTTGCCATACGCCTGAACCACCAGGCCGAACTGGCCCCAGCCCCGGCAGGCGGGCAGTCGGTACAGGGCTTCAAACAATTCCAGAAACAGCTCCAGTCTGTCCTGTTCCTCGGCGTCCAGCGTCACCGCAACGTTCTGGCTGCGAGCATGTTCAATCAGCTTTTGAAGGCGGGGAAGCATGTGCGCCATCACCTCAGTACGATGTGTGGCCTCATAACGCGGATACAGCGCACTGAGCTTGAGGGAAACCGAGGCGGCCAGCGGGCCTTCTGCCCATTCGGGGCGGCTGGCATTGGCCGCGGCCACGGCATCGATGGCACTGAGGTAAGCGGCTTCATAGCGCTCGGCGTCGGCATGGGTCAGTGCGGCCTCGCCGAGCATGTCAAACGTGTAGGTGCAGGGCGGCGGCTGTCGGCGCTGAAGTGCCTTGGGCAGGGTTTCGCCCAGCACAAACTGGTGCGCCATGATGGCCATGGCCTTTTTCAGTGCACCGCGCACCACCGGCTCGCCCAGATGCGCCAGCAACTGACCCAGCAAGGTGGCAGGTTCGCCGGTGCGCTCACGCAACCGGATGATGCGCCCGGTCAGCAGCAGGCCCCAGGTGCTTGCGTTCACGAGGGCTGACTGGCTGTGACCAAGATGGCGGCGCCAGTCGGCCTCACTGAGCTTGTCACGAATCAGGGCTTCGGCGGTTTCCGCATCCGGAATGCGCATCAGCGCCTCGGCCAGACACATGAGCAGGACGCCCTCGCGGGTCTCCAGGCTGTACTCCTGCAACAGGGTATCCACCAGATGCCGGGCATCCGGCCGTGCGCGGACCTGCCGGACCAGCGTTTCCGTATCCCGGGTCATGGCGGCACTTTCTGCTTCGCTCGCAGCCGCAAACGGGAGCAGGGACTCGAGCAGGCTGGCTTCATCCGCGGTGGTGGTCTGCACCAGCCAGTGCCAGAGAGTGGTTCGGTCCGGTAACGGCGTGTCAGGCCGGAACAAGAGGTCGGGGGTCATCATGCGTCATCTCCCGGTATTGTTATGTTTGGATGACATGAAAGCGGAGCTTACGCGCTGAGCAGTCTCCGGGGCTTGTCTGTCTGTCAGGTGGATATGTCCGAGCGTCAGGTACGCAGGTGTGAGGGCGCACACCCGAAATGGCGACGAAAGGCATGGGCCAGGGCGCTCTGGTCGGCAAATCCGCACTCGGCAGCGATGCGTGACAGCGGCCAGGGCGTGTCGAGTATCAGGGCATGTGCGCGCTCCAGGCGCTTGCGCCGGACGTAAGCCGCCGGTGATTCGCCTGTGGCCGACTTGAAGGCCTGCTTGAACCACCCGGGGCTGAGGCAAACGCTGCCGGCGAGATCGGCCACGCAGATGGGGCCGGACAGGTGAGCGTCGATGTAGGCATCAATGCGGGCCAGATCCAGACGGAACCGACGGGCCGCCCGCACGGCCTGCCCGGGATCGAGGCTGAGGATGCAGGCTCGCAGCAGGCCCACGCCCAGGGCGCGCGTCAGTACCGGATCGTTCGGGGTATGCTGCAAGGTCTGCCGGCAGGCGTCCGCCAGCGATCGCACGGCAGGCGGCAGGCACAGGAGCCGCGAACGTTCGAAGAGGGGGGACAATGCGTCGTAATCCGGATGATCCGGCTGGTTCAGGTTCGGGTGATCGGTGTCCAGGTTGACCACGATGATGCGGTTGCCCGCTTCCCCGAAGAATGCATGGGAGGCGGCACCTTCTACCACACAGGCGTGCAGACCATCCAGCGGTGCCTGAAGCCCTTCCAGATCAATCTCACCCTGTCCGCATGCGGAGAGCACCAGCTGATGGTGTGCGTGCTGGTGTACCCGTGGCTCTTGTGGCAGGGCAGTCAGGTGAGTCGTCAGCATGGTCTGATTGTGGTTGTTTTGTGAGCAGTTTAGGCGGGGCAGCGCAGAGGCGTCAATGGGGGGAAAGACGGATGCCGGTGCGGTGTGCAGGCCGGCATCCCGGTGAAGCAGGGGGCTACACCCTGAAGTGCTGTACCAGTTCGTTGAGGCGTGCGGCCAGCCGTGCCAGCTCGTTGCTGGACTCGGACGTCTGGTTCACCGCCTCGGCCGTCTCGCCGGTGCGGCCGTCTATCTCGTTGATGGAGCGGCTGATTTCCTCGATGGCCTGCTCCTGCTGATTGACCGCTGCGGCCACCTGAATGTTCTGCTCGGCGATACTGTCAGCCTGTTCGGCAATGGCCTGAAGTGCCTGGGCAACATGTTCCGACTCGGTGCGCGCCTGCTCCGTCTGGGCCTGGCTGTCTGCCATGCGTGTGTGAGCCTGGCCGGTGCGGTTCTGCAGGGCCTCCACCACGCTGCGGATTTCCTCGGTGGATTCCTGGGTTTTCTGCGCCAGCGTGCGTACCTCATCCGCCACCACCGCAAAGCCCCTTCCCTGCTCCCCTGCCCGGGCGGCCTCGATGGCTGCGTTCAGGGCCAGCAGGTTGGTCTGGTCCGCGATGCTGCTGATGACCTCCAGGACCTCACCGATCTGGCTGCTGTCCTGAGTCAGCTGGGTCACCACCCCGGCGGTCAGGCTCACATGCTCGGACAGCGTGTCCATGCTTTTCAGCAAGCGCTCCAGCGTCCGCAACCCGCCCTGTGACTCACTGTTGGCATCCTGCGCGGCGTGCTTGGCGGCTTCGGTGGCCTGGGCCACTTCACGGCTGGAGGCACTCAGCTCCGTGACGGCCGACGCGACGGCCTGTGTCTGTTGCTGCTGTTCCTGAACGTTGTTCCGGGTCTGGGTCGCGATGACGGACAGCTCCTCTGCCTGGGAAGCCAGAGCGGATGCGGTGGTGGAGACTTCGCTCAGCAGACCGGCCAGGCTGTCTTTCATGCGTACCATGTTGTTATGGAGCGCCACCAGCTCATCGTTGGTGGATTGGGCTTCATGCGCGTGCATTTCGAACGACAGGTTACCGTCAGCGATATACTGACTGGCCTGAGTCATGCGCCTGACAGAATGGATGACGTTACGGACCACAAAGCGCAAGACCAGCCCGGCGACCACCAGAGCCAGAAGCAAACCTGCACCGACTACCGAGTATGCAAAGGACTGGGTGCCACGGATATGATCGGCCAGCCCTTCCAGCGTGCCATCGACTGTTTTTCGTGTTTCGCTGGTTACGTCGAGCAGTGTCGCAGATGCGTGGTTATAGTGGCGCTTGGCCTGAAGCAGTTCATCGTAGGCGCGCGCTGCGTCACGGAATGCCTGGGCGAGGGCTTGAGCATCCTCGAGC
>RFIV01000142.1 GCA_003695085.1 Gammaproteobacteria bacterium | reverse complement strand
CTTTTTACTTGACCACTTTGAGATGGCCGGGTTTTCCTCCCGAGGGCGCATTGCCCTGGTCAGGCCCGGGCGCATCGCGACCGGGATCCGGATCGGGCTCAAACCCAGGCTCGGCGCCAAACACCATGCCCTGGCCATTCTCCTTGGCATAGACAGCCAATACCGCCATGACAGGGACGTGCACCTGCATGGGCACGCCGCCAAAGCGCGCACTGAACTCGATCCACTCATTCCCCAGCGTCAGACCACGTACCGCGCCCGGACTGATGTTCAGGACGATCTGTCCGCCACTGACGTATTGCGTAGGCACCTGCACGCCCTTCACACCTGCATCGACTAGGAGATAGGGTGTCAGGTCATTATCCAGCAACCATTCGTTGATCGCACGAATCAAATAAGGCCGGCTGCTGGTCATTCGCCTTTCCATCAGGCGCGCATCTCCTGCTCCAGCTCGGACAGACTGGCCTTGAAAGCCTCCCGACTGAAAAGCCGATCCATATAACGCTGCAGAGGCCGCGTCTGCTTCTCCGGCAGCGACACCCCCAAGTGCTCCAGGCGCCACAGAATCGGTGCCACCACACAATCAATGAGTGAGAACTCTTCACGCATGAAGAACTCCTTCTCATCAAAAATCGGGGCAATTGCCGTCAAACTCTCTGCCAACTCCTTCCGTGCTGCATCGGCCGCCTTGGCGGAAGGATCCTTGACGATCGTATCAACCAGCGGGCTCCAGTCACGATCCACACGATACATCAGCAGACGGCTTTGAGCGCGCTCCACCGGATAAACCGGAAGCAGCGGAGGATGCGGGAACCGCTCATCCAGATACTCCATGATGATATTCGCCTGGTAAAGCGAAAGCTCCCGGTCCACCAGCGTTGGCAGCGTGTTATACGGGTTGTAGTCAGCCAGTTCCTGCGGCAGGTTGTCAGGGTTGACGTCCAGAATGTCCACAGCCACCCCTTTTTCAGCCAGCACGATACGCACGCGATGGCTGTAATGGCTCAGCGGGTCGGAAAAGAAAGTCATCGAAGATCGCTTGGTCACGATCGCCATGGATTCACCTCAAGCCAGTGATAGAAAAGACCATGCGCAGTAAACGCAAAAGGCCCCGGCACGCCTCAGCGCGCCGGAACCGTATCAAAGCGGCAGGATTATACACTAAATCTTAGTGTACGTCCTTCCAGTATTCCTTGTTCAACAGATAGGCAAAGATGAACAGGATCACCAGGAAGCCAAGCACCCAAGGCGCGACCGCTTCTGCCTGCAGGCGAGAAGGTTCACCCACATAGACCAGGAAGTTGACCAGGTCACGCATGGCGGCATCATACTCTTCGGGTGACATGCTGCCCTTGATGGCAAAGTTCTCACAGCCACTCTTGCCCTTGACTTGTCCGCTCAGAGGATCCACCTCTGTTTTGGCGCCAATATGAGGCGGTTCGGCACACAAGCCCTGCAGCTCCATGAGCACATGCGGCATGCCTACGTCTTTGAAGACAACGTTATTCACACCCCAGGGCCGTGACTCATCCTTGTAGAACCCCCTCAGGTAGGAATAGAGCCAGTCCGCTCCACGCAGACGCGCCACCAGCGTGAGGTCAGGAGGCGTGGCACCAAACCAGGTCTTGCTGTCCTTGGCATCCATGGCGATGGTCATCAGCGAACCGATCTTCTCATCGCCAAAGATCAGGTTCTCCTCATATACGTCATTGGGGATGCCCAGATCATTCGCAATTCGCTCATACCGGCTGTACTTCATGCTGTGACAGCCCATGCAGTAATTGGTGAACAGCTTCACACCGTTCTGCAGGGATGCCTGGTCACGAATGTCCACTGACACAGTATCCAGCGCCGCCTTTTCCGCGGAGGCCCAGACCAGAGGCGCAAAGAGCACCAATACAAATGCCTTGATCAAACTTTTCATTTGAATGTCACCCTCTCTGGTTCCGGCTTGGTCTTCTCAATGCGCGTGTACCACGGCATCAGGATGAAGAAGAGGAAGTACACGAGCGTCATGATCTGCGCCACTGTCGTCCGTCCTGGCGTTGCCGGAATGGCTCCCAGATAGCCAAGCACCACGAAGGCGACAGCAAAGGCCATCAGGAATACACGGCTGATGATACCCTTGTAACGGATGGACTTGACTGGACTGCGATCCAGCCAGGGCAGCACGAACAGAATCGCGATTGCTGCACCCATGACCACAACACCCCAGAACTTGGCGTCCACACCGAACAGCGGATAGGTCACGGCACGCAACATGGCATAGAAGGGCGTAAAGTACCAGACAGGCGCAATATGTGCCGGTGTCTTCAACGGATTGGCTTCTTCGAAATTCGGTTTCTCCAGGAAGTAGCCGCCCATTTCGGGGAAATAGAATACCACCACACAGAAGACGAACAGGAAGACAACCAGTGCCACGATGTCGTGCACCGTGTAGTAGGGATGGAAGGGAATGCCATCCACTGGAATACCGTTTTCATCCTTGTTCTTCTTGATCTCGACACCATCCGGGTTGTTGGAACCCACTTCATGCAGTGCCAGCAGGTGCAGCACCACCAATCCCACCAACACCAGGGGAATGGCAATGACGTGCAACGCGAAGAAGCGGTTGAGCGTAATGCCGGAAATCAGGTAGTCACCACGGATCCACTGCTGCAGATCCTCACCTACGACGGGGATGGCACCAAACAGGCTGACAATTACCTGAGCACCCCAATAGGACATCTGGCCCCAGGGTAGCAGATACCCCATGAAGGCCTCGGCCATCAGCGCCAGATAAATCGCCATGCCGAAGATCCACACCAGCTCACGCGGCTTCTTGTACGAGCCATACATGAGCCCGCGGAACATGTGCAGGTAGACCACGACGAAGAACGCCGACGCCCCGGTAGAGTGCAGGTAGCGCAACAGCCAGCCCCACTCGACATCACGCATAATGTATTCGACGGAGGCAAAGGCACCCTCTGCAGAGGGGTTGTAGCTCATGGTCAGCCAGATACCGGTAACCAGCTGGTTGATCAGCACGACCAGCGACAGGGAACCAAAGAAGTACCAGACGTTGAAGTTTTTCGGCGCGTAGTATTTGCTCATGTGGCGCTCGAATGCCGCAACGACCGGCAGACGGGCGTCAATCCAGTTAATCAGCTTTTCCATTATGCAGCCTCCGGATCTACGCCAATTTCAAGGGTGTTATCATCAATGTAATGATGAGGCGGCACGACGAGGTTTGAAGGTGCCGGCACCCCTTTGAACACATGGCCTGCCAGGTCAAAGCGCGAGCCATGGCAGGGGCAGAAGAAGCCACCCAGCCAGTCCTCACCCAAGTCTTCCGGCCCGACTTCAGGGCGATACTTGGGCGAACACCCCAAATGAGTACACAGTCCCACAGCCACCCAAAATTCATCCTTGATTGCGCGATACTTGTTCTTCGCATATTCAGGCTGCTGGGTTTCCCGGTTGGACTCAGGGTCCACCAGATCTCCGCGCTGGATCAGCTTGTCAATATTCTCCAGCATTTCCGGAGTCCGGCGAACCACCCACACGGGCTTGCCTCGCCACTCCACGATCATCTGCTGCCCCGGCTCAAGCTTGCTGATGTTCACCTTCACAGGTGCACCTGCTGACTTGGCCTTGGCGCTCGGATTCCAGGACGCAACAAACGGTACCGCGGCACCCACGACACCCACTCCACCCACAACGGAGGTTGCGCCTACCAGGAAACGACGGCGACTGTTATTCACGTCGTCATGTGTCATACCGGCTTTCTCCCATCAGGCACATTATCGGACGGCCGACCGACCGTCTGTTCTATCAAGAGCACGCTTTCGAAAACGGCACACATGGTAATGAAATTACCCCTGTGATACAAGAAAACTGCCGCACCATACCACTTTGGATACACTCGGAACTTGCTTCATATCAAGCCGTATCCACAAACAAAAATGCCCGACTGAAATAGCCGGGCATTTTCTTTCCGCGCAAGCGCCGAATTAACGCTTGGAGAACTGCGGACGACGGCGCGCCTTGCGCAGGCCAACCTTCTTCCGCTCAACCTCACGCGCATCACGGGTTACAAACCCGGCCTGACGCAGCGTCGGGCGCAGGGTTTCGTCGTAGCTCATGAGCGCACGGGTAATACCGTGACGAATTGCACCCGCCTGACCAGACGGACCACCGCCTTTCACGGTAACAACCACATCGAACTTCTCGGTCATTTCAACCAGTTCCAGCGGCTGACGCACGATCATGCGGGATGTCTGGCGACCAAAGTACTCGTCCAGCGGCTTGCGGTTGATCACAATCTGACCGCTGCCCGGCTTCAGAAACACGCGAGCAGAGGAAGTCTTGCGGCGACCAGTTCCGTAGTATTGATTAACAGCCATAGCTTAACCTTCCTCTTACAGTTTCAGTTCGATCGGTTGCTGGGCGGCATGCGGATGCTCGGCACCTGCGTACACCTTGAGCTTGCGCAGCATGGCGCGACCCAACGGGTTGCGCGGCAGCATGCCCTTCACGGCCAGCTCGATCACACGCTCGGGCTTGTGCTCGATCAGCTTCTCAAAGCTCATCTCGCGCAGACCACCGGGGTAACCGGTATGGCGATAGTATTTCTTGTCCTGGGCCTTGCGACCTGTTACACGCACTTTCTCGGCATTGATCACAACAATGTAATCACCGGTATCCACGTGCGGAGTGAATTCCGGCTTGTGCTTGCCCCTCAGGCGACGGGCAATTTCGGTGGAGAGACGACCCAGAGTCTTGTCGGTCGCATCCACAACGTACCAGTCACGCTTGACTGTCTCAGGTTTTGCGCTAATCGTTTTCATCTAAATCCCGCCTTGGTTCAGACATGTCTCGGCATGCCATTCAACTCAATTGGTTCGGCTCGCGTATCAGTCAGACAAACGGGGCTTTTTGCATGACTTTCAGCAAATCCGGGCGCGCAATTATAAGGGGGGCAAAAATAAAAATCCACCCCTTTGTACCCGCTCCCTCTGGAACTCAAGTCCCGCACCGTCTGTCGCATCCATTTCCACTCTTTCCAGGCGTCTTTCACACCGTTGATGCAGGCAGCCCTGCGAATAACCGAAACGTGTTCTCACTCAACATGGCCTGCACATCCGGATAACGGATTCCCACGTCATCAAGCCGCTCTCGCAACGCCTGCACCACGCGCACCAGATTGGACGGTACATTCCTTTCGCCTGGCCAGTCCGAAGCCTTCATGTCAGGGGCATCCGTCTCCACCAGTATGCGCTCCAGGGGTACCTGCTCGAAGAACGCAGGCCAATGAGGCCAATCCGGACGACACAGTGCACGGCCAAGCCCCAGATAGCCTCCCAGGCGAATATACTGGCCCGCCAACTCAGGCGCCCCGGAGAAACCATGTACCACAAACCCGCATGCGGGCCGGTACCGAGTCAAAAATTCCAGCAGTTGACCATGGCGGCGGACACAATGCAGTATCAGGGGCAAGCCGAACTCATTTGCACACTCAACCTGGACACGCAGCCATTCAATCTGAGCTGCCATGGCGCCGCGCAAGCGATCCAGTCCCGCCTCGCCTACTGCCACGACTGGCAACCCGCCGTCCAGGGCCTGACCGATGGCGTTCTTCAAGCGACTTGCATCAACGTCTGGGTAGCAGTGCGCATACCAGGGATGCACCCCCAGGGCAAAACCCGCCCCGGCTACCCGGCGACAGACCTCCATCACGCCCGCCCAGGTTTTCGGCTCCACGCCAGGCACTATCCAACGCACGACTCCGGCCAGGCGAGCAGCCCTGATAACCTCGTCGAGGCTGCCATCCGTCAGAAAGGCATCCAGATGACAATGGCTGTCAATCCAGCCTTCAGTGCTCCCGTGTCTTGCGGAACTGCACATCCGGGAAACGCTCCTGGGCCAATGAGAGGTTAACCTGCGTGGGCGCTAGGTAGGTCAGATTGTCACCCCCATCCAGAGCGAGGTTGTCAGATGCCTTGCGCTCGAACTCCTCAAGTTTTCGCGCATCCTCGCAGCTTACCCAGCGCGCCGCGACAATATTCACGGGCTCATAGATGGCTTCTACCTTGTACTCGGCCTTGAGCCGATGAACCACCACGTCGAACTGCAACGTACCGACCGCACCGACGATCAGATCATTATTGTTGAGCGGCCGAAACACCTGAACCGCCCCCTCTTCCGACAGCTGGATCAAACCCTTCTGCAGTTGCTTGGTCTTGAGCGGATCCTTCAGTCGGATGCGGCGGAACAGTTCGGGCGCAAAATTCGGAATCCCGGCGAACTTGAGATCCTCGCCGTCGGTAAAGGTGTCGCCAATCTGAATGGTGCCATGGTTGTGCAGGCCGATTATGTCGCCTGCGTAGGCTTCTTCCACGCGGGAGCGATCCCCTGCCATGAACGTGAGGGCATCGGCAATACGCACGTCCTTGCCGATACGGCAGTGGCGTATTTTCATCCCCTGCTGATAGCGACCCGAGACGATGCGAAGAAAGGCAATACGGTCCCGGTGCTGGGGATCCATGTTTGCCTGGATCTTGAACACAAACCCCGTGAACCGTGGCTCATTGGCTGACACGGTCCGGCTGGCCGTCTCACGCGGCAGAGGGGGTGGCGCCCACTCGGTCAGGCCGTCGAGCATGTGGTCCACCCCGAAGTTGCCAAGCGCTGTCCCAAAATACACGGGCGTGAGCAGCCCCTTCAGGAAAAGCTCCAGATCAAATGAGTGGGAGGCCGCCTGAATGAGCTCCACCTGCTCGCGCAGCTCTTCCGCCAGATCACCCAGCACCTCGTCCAGCTTGGGGTTATCCAGTCCCTTGATGATCCGGCTGTCCTGAACCGTATGCCCCTGTCCGCTCTGATAGAGGATGACCTCATCCCGCAGCAAGTGGTACACACCCCGAAAGAGCTTTCCCATGCCTATTGGCCAGGTAATCGGCGCACAATGAATCTGAAGAATGTCCTCAACTTCATCCAACAGCTCAACCGGATCACGGATATCGCGGTCCAGCTTGTTCATGAACGTCAGGATGGGCGTATCCCGAAGACGCGTGACCTCCATGAGCTTGATGGTGCGTTCCTCAACACCCTTGGCCGCATCAATGACCATGAGGCAGGCATCCACTGCCGTAAGCGTACGGTACGTATCTTCTGAGAAGTCCTCGTGCCCCGGGGTATCCAGCAGGTTTACCAGGCATCCGTTGTATGGAAACTGCATGACCGATGTGGTGACGGAGATGCCACGCTCCTTTTCCATCTCCATCCAGTCGGACTTGGCGAACTGCCCTGACTTCTTGCCCTTTACGGTACCCGCTTTCTGGATGGCCTGCCCGTGGAGCAGGACCTTTTCAGTAATGGTCGTTTTACCCGCATCAGGGTGCGAAATGATGGCAAAGGTGCGGCGCTTGGCAATTTCAGCTTCGAGAGCGGCGTCAGTCATGGTACTCCGGGCACAGATCTGTCTGATTCAGTGAAAGCCCGTTATTTTCGCTGATTCAGCGCACAGACACAATTCAAACCGAATACGGCACACTGCCTGCTCAACCTTTACAGCTCGTCCAGTCCTCGCATGCTGAACAAGAGACGCGGGAAGAACACAACCAGGGCGGAGGCCAGCGTGCCATTCACGAAGCCTTCCCCAAAAGCGAGCAAAACAGCATATTGGGGCAGGATATCAAGCGTTTCCGAGCTCAGCAGCCCCGATCCCGCCCCCGTCGCCAGCACAATTGCTGCCACCAGCAACAAGCCGAGCATGCTTCCGAGAAAGCCATTGAAAAGAATAAAAAGCAGCGGATTTGTCCATTTCTGATGCGCCAGCCAGCCTCGCATCAGAGCAGGCGGAATCAGGGCCATGCTCAACAACAACAGATTGAACGGCACCACGTCCCAGCTGACGAGTCCCAAGAGCGCCATGCCAGACTGCGCCAGCCCGAACGCCAAGACCGCCAACGCCTCGCCCAGCATAAGCCAGGCGGCCGTCACGCCGAGAAAGTGCACCGCCACCACATCCTGCACATCGTGAGACAAGCGCCACAACACCGCGCAACCGAGCGCACACCCCAACAGGAGATGCTGTGCGACTGGCTGTCTGAGCCAACCGAAACGCCAAACCTGGCGGGCTGCTACCAGCCACATACACCCGACAAGGGCCCATGCCCACCAGTTTCCGCCCGGCCAGGGTGATACCAGAAAAGTCACGAGGCACGCCCGCTCACTTGGTATTGCATGACGACTGCATCCTCCCGTCCATCTGCAGCCGGATAATAATCCTTACGTACCCCGACCGCTTCGAACCCGACACTTTCATAGAGAGTCCGCGCCACGCTGTTGCTGACCCGCACTTCCAGGAAAATGCATTGCACCCCGTTCAGCCCCATCTGATACATCACGCGCGAGAGCAGCTCACGCCCCAGGCCTTCACCTTGTCGGCCGGAAGCAACACACAGGTTCAGGATCTGCCCCTCATCCAGAATCCGGCTGATGACAGCATGACCGACCACCCGGCCATCACACTCCAACACCCAGGCTTCGTTGGGCGGCGACAAGGCATCCTTGAAATGTTGGGCTGACCAGGGGTGAGAGTAGGCGCCACGCTCATTGAGGAGCACATGAGGAATATCCGACTCCGTCATCCGCCTGAACAAATACATTTCGTGTTGTTTCAGCGACATAATGCCTGAAGATCGCTCCAGAAACGTCGCTTGCGTGCAGCATCGGACAACACCCAGGACATGCCCTCGCCCTCGATCTGAAGCCTTTTCTCCGCTTCAGGCCAAGCCTCAAGGGTTTGCCAGATATCCTCAGGCCCGGCAAGCACCTGATAGCGCACTGGCTGCGCCTGAACTTCGCACTGGAAGCGCTGAAGCAATGGCGCGGGCGAGAGGTCACGCCGAGGCCCTGTATCCAGGGGTGGCCATACAAAAGTCCGAGTTTCCGGTGGCTGCCAGCCAGCCAGCTTGCGAATACCCGAAACGATCTTTCCGGCAGCTTCCAACTCTATCGCAAGTTCCGACTCTCCCTTGCAAGCGATGCAAAACTGCCAGTCACCTGCCTGAATCACCCCAAGGCAAATAGCCTGGACCGCAGCCTGAGTGCCATCCTCTTCGCCCAGCTCCGCCGCTTGCTCCGACTTTTCCGCCTGAGGCAAATTGACCAAGTCATCCTTGGGCCGAGGGTCCGCCTCCGAAGTCACCTCACGGGCAGCCCTTCCACCTTCGGTGTCTGCTGCCGTTTCGGCATTTTTCAAGCTTTCCAGCAACTGCCCGACTGACTCACTTGTCCGTTTGCCAAGGTGTGCACTGGGTTGGCCGGCCGTTTGAGGGTGAGACCAGCTATAGCGGACGCCCTCGGGGGCGCCCGCTTGTAGCAACCTGGGATACCAGGGCATTATGCCCAGCTGCCCCAAAAACGTGTGGCGTGCGCGAAGATCAGACATCGCTCTGAGGGTGCTGCCTCACCTGCTCCGTATCCAGAATATTGAGAGCGTGAACATAGGCTTTGGCCGATGCGATCACAATATCCGTATCCGCTCCCAGTCCGTTGACGATCCGCCCACCACGCTCCAGTCGTACCGTCACCTCACCCTGAGAGTCCGTTCCCGAAGTGATATTGTTGACCGAGTACAATTGCAGGTTGGCACCGGACTCAACAATCTTTTCCAGCGCACGGAAGGCTGCATCCACAGGCCCGCTGCCTTCACTTGTTTCCGTCACCTCGTGATCATTTACCGCCAATGTCACCCGCGCGACGGGCGTGACGCCCGTCTCGGAGCACACGGACAAACAAACGAGCCGGTACTTTTCGGTCAGTGAACGCTCACCCGCATCTGTCACCAGAGCCTGCAGGTCCTCATCGAAGATCTCCTGCTTCTTGTCTGCCAGCTCCTTGAAGCGTGCGAACGCGTCGTTCAGCTGTGTCTCGGTCTCGAATACAATGCCCAGCTCCTGCAGTCGGGTCCGGAAAGCGTTGCGACCGGAATGCTTGCCCAACACGATACTGTTCGTGTGCCAGCCCACATCCTCTGCCTTCATGATTTCGTAGGTCTCACGATGCTTCAGGATACCATCCTGATGGATGCCTGATTCATGTGCGAAAGCGTTGGCGCCCACAATCGCCTTGTTGGGCTGAACGGGGAATCCGGTAATGGTGGAAACCAGGCGCGAAGTGGGCACAATGTGCCGGGCATCAATACCGGTTTCAACCTCGAACAGATCCTTGCGAGTGCGCACTGCCATCACGACCTCTTCCAGGGCAGCATTGCCCGCCCGCTCGCCCAGTCCGTTGATGGTACATTCCACCTGACGCGCACCATTGACAACCGCTTCCAGCGAGTTGGCCACAGCCAGTCCCAGATCATTGTGACAGTGGACTGAAAAGATCGCCTTGTCCGAGTTGGGAATCCGCTCGATCAGCGTTCGAATCGTCTGCCCGAATTGGCCGGGAATGGCATATCCGACGGTATCCGGAATGTTGATGGTGGAGGCCCCGGCATCAATGGCCGCCTCGATGATCCGGCACAGGAAATCAATCTCCGAGCGACCGGCGTCCTCACAGGAGAACTCCACATCGTCCGTGTACTTGCGTGCATGCCGAACGGCCTTGACGGCATTTTCGATCACCTGCTCGGGCTCCATCTGCAGCTTGTATTTCATATGGATCGGCGAGGTCGCAATAAACGTATGGATACGGGACATGCGAGCAGGCTCCAGGGCCTCGGCCGCACGATCGATATCCTTTTCCAGGGCACGAGCCAGGCTACAGACCCGCGATTCGCTCACAGCCTGTGCGATCGCATGCACCGCCTCAAAATCACCCGGGCTCGCGATTGCGAAACCTGCCTCAATAACGTCCACACGCATGCGTTCGAGCGCCTTGGCAATCCGCAGCTTTTCGTTCTTGTTCATGGTCGCGCCAGGGCTCTGCTCGCCATCACGCAGCGTGGTATCAAAGATTATCAATTGCTCTCTGCTCACAGCACTTTCCTCACAAAGTCAGTATGTGTAAAAGACGGGTAATTAACTAAAAAACGGGGATGTGAGAGTCTCTGCCTTACGGCAGAAGTCGCAGAGTGCGAAGAAGGCGAAGGGATGCCCGGATGAAGGGTTGACGATTTGATGACCGGCTGTGCCCCATTTGTCGGGGTATCCACGCATTTGGAGGTGTCATTATCCGTTTACCAGTGTGATGTCGTTATTCGGAGTCTCTAATATACCTGTTCACTTTTCCTGAATGCAACCGGCGTTGTGCCCAGCAAGCGTCGAACCCCTCGGGTAAACGCCGCACTGTCAGCGTATCCGGTTAACAGCGCCATTTTCTCCAGCCCGAGATCTGTCCGCCTGAGAAGCTCGAGGATGACTGCCCGGATCACGCGGTCATGTACCTCACGGAAAGTTTCGCCTTCCGCTGCCAGCCTTCTGAGTAACGTGCGCTCCGAAAGGCCGATTTCCCGGGCCACCTGTGCACGTGTGGCACGCCCGCTGGCCAGCACTGCGCCAAGTATCCGTTGTTCGACTTGACCAACGAGCACCCTGGAGTGCCCGCCCGGCGCTGACGTAGCAATATCGGCGAACCAACCCTCCCGGGCGCCTCGTACGTTGAGGGCAAGGTCTTGTGCCCTGAGATAAATGGCATTATGTGATGCCCCATCTTTCACCACACACCCCATTGCATTGCTGAGGCGTTTACGATGGCGCTCCGTCAGGCGATGCATCAGGGTGACCTGTTTGGGTGTTATGATCTGTTCGGTCAACCAATGAAATACGCGGATCACACTCGTTACAGCCGCCTCAATCTGCAAGTCGAGGTGTGCAAGCAATGGTGACCAGGGCAAATAACAGATACTGACACCCTTGTCCGGCTGATCCACTACCACCAGGCGGCCTGCTTCGCTGAGGCGATCCAGTTGACTGGCGAGTGTCATGAGCGCATCCCCAAGGGAATCGCTCATCAGCAACCTGCGGTGCAGTTCCGGTGCAACTGAAGGGGAAAGCCACTGGCCAAAGAGCAACCCGCCTTCCTCACCCCGAGTGTCTCTGATCCTTGACCACAATGGCGCTATTTCGCTGAAAGCATAACGCAGGTGAGGCTGAAAGGTTCCACTACTGTGCCCGAGAAATGTCTCCAATGCACAGGCCCAACCGCCGGCAACGGTCGGCTCCCTTTCAGTATCGGGATTCTTGGACGAGGCGGAAGTGATAGCATCCATGACGCCAGTGTAGGCTCAGGAGCAACCCCAACTCAAAAAAGCCCCCGGTTTTTGGCCGGGGGCTTCGTATTGGGTGCCTGACGACGACCTACTCTCGCATGGGCAATGCCACACTACCATCGGCGCTGAACT
>RFIV01000141.1 GCA_003695085.1 Gammaproteobacteria bacterium | reverse complement strand
CGGTACCCGTTTCCCCTTCAGCCCTGTTGGGTCAGGTACCAGCCCGCCAGTGCAGCAAAAGCCAGCACGAACGCACCGGCAGCGAGCAACCAGTTGCGCTTGCGTTTGGCCCCCACATCCTGAATCGGAATGGTTTTCGGGCCTGAGTTGCTCTTGGGCTGCGCAGCACTTGCGGACTTTGATGGGCTGGCAGTCGGCTTGCTCGTGGCGGCCGCCGCACGCGGTTTGCCTTTCGCCGCCGAAGCTGGCTTTGCAGCGGTGCGGGGCTTGGGCGCGGATTGTGGCCGGACAATCGTACGATCGTCGTCCAGCTTCGGTCCCACCACTTCGAACGTAATCACATCAAAGCGAATCTTGTCGCCCGGTTTGGCGCGGCCCTCGGCAATCTGCTCGCCGTTGAGAAAGGTGCCATTGGTGGAGCCCAGGTCCTTGATGAGCAGATGCGCGCCGGCGACCGTGAGCTGACAATGCCTGCGTGACAGGTGCGACACCGGAATGGTGATGTCGCACTCGGGATCACGGCCGATGGTCACTGTGCCGTCCAGCGCGTAGTAGTTCTGTGGCAACCAGCTGGCGTTGCTCTTGATGCCCCATTCGGCCCCGTCTTGCTTGCGGGGACGGGCGCGTTCTTCGGCGGGCTTGGTAATGGCCAGAATATGGCCGCCAATGTCCACCCGGGTGTTCTCCTTCAGACGCACGGCCTTTTCGATCTTCTGATCATTGACCTTCACCCCGGATTTGGAGTGCATGTCGACAATGAACACGCCATCCGGGCGGACGTGAATTTCGGCGTGAAAGGGGCTGACCTGCTCGCCTTCCAGCAGGATGTCATTGCTGTTATGGGAGCCAATGCGGATACGCGGTTCGACCAGCCAGACGCCTTCTCGGCGACCGTCAGGAAAGATGAGTTTGAGCATGCGACCGATCCTCGTGGTCGTGTGTGATTGCTGAGCTTTAGAGTGAGTATAGTCCAGATTGAAAATACGGGTAAAAACAAATTGTTGTGACTATACTTCGGAAAACACCCGCGCCCGCCAACGTGCGGTCGCGTTCTCCTCAGGAAGGGACAGGACACCGTGCAGGCAGGCTTTCACACCGACATCGGCTTACGCCAGGAAAATCAGGACAACGCGCTGGTGGATCCTGAGCTGGGCCTGTATGCCGTGGCAGATGGCGTGGGCGGCGGATCAGCCGGTGAATGGGCCAGCGCCTGTGCCATTCAGGCCTTGCGGCAGGCGGTGGTTGAAGGTCTGCCTCTGGTGGATGCCGTGCGGGCTGCACATCTTGCGGTGGAAGCCCTGCAGGATTGGCTGGGTGCCTCGGATGCGGCGACCACGCTGGTCGCAGCGCACATACAGAATGGCGAGCTGGAGTACGCCTGGGTCGGAGACTCCCGCCTCTACGTGTTGCAGGATCGCCAGTTGCATCAGCTGACCGAGGATCACACGGTCGCCCGCGTGCTGGGTGATGATGAGAGAGTGTCGCGCCACATGCTCACCCAGGCGCTGGGTGCGGCACCTGAGGAGGGGCTGGCGGTGGACAGTGGCACCTGGCCGTTGACCGGAAGTGAGCGGTTACTGCTCTGTTCTGACGGTCTCTACGGGGCGCTGGAACGTGATATCCTGTTCGCTGAAATTGTTCAGCCGCGACAGGCGCAGCGGACGGCGGAAATACTGGTCGCCCGGGCGCTGGCCGCAGGCGGAGATGACAATGTCACTGTGGTCGTGCTGGACAGCGACCCCGGGGAGGCCGGGCGGGACGCGGTGGACACTGACCGGGCCACAATGGGCGGAGCGGTGAACGATTCGGAGAGGGAAACGCCGGAGAAGTACATCTTTTTTGGCATTCTTCTCGCGATTCTGGTGTTTATACTGATCTTTTTCTGGGCATAGCACAGGACATCCTGACGCATGGCATGGCAAGGATACAAGGTTATCGGCAAGCTCGGTGAGGGCGGCATGGCCACGGTGTACAAGGCCATCCAGACCTCCCTGCAGCGACCGGTTGCCATCAAGATCCTGTCCGCCAATCTCAGCGACTATCCGGATATTCTCGAGCGCTTCGAGCGCGAGTCACTGATCATTGCACGTCTGAACCATCCGCACATCATTCATGTGATCGATCGCGGCGTCACCGGCAAGGGCCGGCCCTACTTCGTCATGGAGTATGTGGAAGGCATGACGCTGGAAGATGCCATCAACAAGGGCGCCCTGGACTTTCAGAAAAAGCTCGATGTGGTCATGCAGGTGTGCAAGGCCCTGTCCTACGCCCACAAGAACGGTGTCATCCACCGGGATATCAAACCCGGCAACATTCTGATCGATGCCGATGGCCATGTGCGCATGCTCGACTTCGGCATTGCGCACTTCTACGAACCCAGCAAGCAGGCGTCCGCCTCTCAGCCCACCCAGGTCGGCGATGTGCTGGGCACAGTCGCCTACATGTCGCCGGAGCAGCAGCGTTCGGCGGAAGCCGCCACCGCGCGCAGTGACCTGTATTCACTCGGGGTGGTGATGTACGAGCTGTTTACCGGTACTCGGCCGGTCGGGCGATTCAAGAAGCCTTCTGAGCTGGAACCGCAACTGCCGCCGGAAGTGGATGAGATCATCCTCAAGTGTCTGGAGGTGGAACCCGAGGACCGGCCGGCGTCGGCGGAAGACATTCGCAATGCCTTCCTGAAGGTGCTGCGCGGCGGGCACCTGAGCCGGGATCAGAAAGACCGTGCCGCGCTGTCTGCAGGGGGCGTGGAGAGCAAGTTCGAGTTGCTGGATGTCATCAAGGAGGATGAATACGGCTCGGTCTATCTCTACGAGGATCAGGCCAAGCGCAAGCTCATGATTCTCAAGAAGCTGCCGCCGGGTGCGCCGGGATTCAAGGAGAACAAGCTGCTCAGCCGCCTCCAGCACCCGTATATCGTGAGGACTCTGGGCGTCACCCAAAATGCCGAAGGTCTGATCATCATCACCGAGTATGTGGCCGGCGGCTCCCTGGCGGAGCAGATGGCCGTGGCCGTGACCTGGCAACAGATGCTGGAATGGCTGCGCGATATAGCCGAAGCGCTGGCCTTCGCTCACCGTCACCGGGTCATCCATGGCAACCTGCGACCTTCGAACATCCTGATCGGCGACAACAACCGCGCGCGGGTCACCGACTTCGGCCTGCAGCCCCATTATCCCAAGGGCGAGCCGGAACCCAACTGGTATCTTCTGCCCGATGAAAAAGGCACGCCGGCCGGTGATCTCTTCGCCATGGGAGCGGTTGCGATTCATGCCATTACCGGGCAGCCGCCCCAGTTCCGCGCCGGGCGCCTGATTCGCACGAAGAAATTCACCCAGCTGCACCCCAAGGTGCAGGAATTGCTCCTCAAACTGGTGGCTGTGCGCCGTGATCAGCGGTACGTGTCCGTGGATCAGGCACTGGTGGATATTCGCAAATTGTGCGAGACACAAAAGACCCTCATCACGCCCAGCCAGGCCAAGCAGATCAAGAAGAATGTCAAGCAGGCGGCCAAGAAGGCCGAGCGCGAAGCCTACAAGATCCCCTGGGGCAAGTGGCTGATGCTGCTCCTGTT
>RFIV01000140.1 GCA_003695085.1 Gammaproteobacteria bacterium | reverse complement strand
AAAGCTGGCGGATGCCATGCTGCAGGGCGAAGTGGCCCACCCGGAAGAGTGCATCGAAGTACTGATGCGGGGCATCCTGCAACTGCCCAACTACCTGGAGCGCCTGCAGAGCAGCCATCAGGACCTGCCTGTTGTCCTCATGCCGATCCTCAACGATCTGCGTGCGAGCCGCGGCGCGAGCCTGCTGTCCGACACATCGCTGTTCAGCCCCAACCTGCTGCCCCTGAGGATTCAGCCGCCCAAGGGCGTCAATCTGCGCCTGCATGATGACCGGGTCATCCAGCAGCTGCGCAAGCTGCGCCAGATGTTTCAGTTCGCACTGATCAACATCATCCGCGAACAGAAGCTGGATGAACATTTTGACTACATGGACAAGGTCATCGTCCGCCTCGCTCGTTTGTGCAAGGATACCGCACAAGGCGAAATGTGGCGCATCGCAGCCGTATTCGTGGACGCGCTGGCCGCCGGCGCCATCGAACTCAGCTCGGCAACCAAGCACCTGCTCAGCCAGCTGGACAAGCGCATCAAGAAACTGATTGACGAAAACATCGACATTCTGGTGCAGCCTGCACCGGAAGACCTCGTCAAACACATGCTTTATTATCTGGCGCGCTCTGGCTATCAGACCGAAGCCGCCCAGGCACTGCGTGACGCCTACAAGCTCGACTCGGCCCTGCCCTCCGAGGAAGAAGTCGACGAAGCCCGCCAGCAAATTTCGGGCCCCGACCGCTCTGCTCTGGGCTCGGTGGTGCATGCCCTGAATGAAGAGCTCGCGCGTATCAAGGACCAACTGGACCTGTTTGTACGCGGAGAGTTCAAGGACAACCGTGATCTCGAGGAGCTGCTTCCCGGACTCACTCAGGTCAGCAACACCATGGCCGTTCTCGGACTGGGTGTTCCGCGCAAGGTCGTGGATGATCAGATCCGGCTGCTGGAACAACTTGTCAGCCAGGATGAGCTGCCCGATGACGGCGTATTGATGGACATCGCAGGGGCCCTGCTGTACGTCGAGGCCACACTGTCAGGCGTTGCGGATGACGACACTCCCGTCAAATCCGCTCAGGCCAGCGACAGTCCCGTCCCGCCCGAACAGGTTGCCCAGGCACACGAGGCTGTTATTCGCGAGGCCCGCAATGGTCTCGAGCAAGCCAAGACCGATATCGTCGAATATATCGCTTCCCAGTGGGATCGTGAGCAGATCAAGTCTGTTCCCCGCCTGCTGCGCAGCATTCGCGGTGGGCTGCAGATTATTCCACTGGAACAGGCAGCCAACCTGCTTGAGCGCGCGGCGCGTTATATCGAAACCCGTCTGCTGAATGCCGACAGCACACCTGACTGGGCTCAGCTCGACACCCTTGCAGATGCCATCACCAGTATCGAGTACTACCTCGAGCGCATGGCGGAAGGTGCCAGCGACAACGACATGATCCTGCAAGTGGCCGAAGAGAGCCTGGGACAGCTTGAAACCGGTGAGTCGCCATCTCCGTCTGCGGAAGTTGAGGTCTCCGATACCACCGAGACAACCGAAGTGGCCGAAGAGCAACCAGCCGGCGACGACATGGTGGATGACGAGATCATCGAGATCTTCGTTGAAGAAGCCGAAGAGGTCCTGGCGACGATTCGTGAGCACTTCCCGGCGTGGAGCGCTGACTGGAACAACACCCGTGCGCTCACCGAAATCCGCCGTGCCTATCACACCCTCAAGGGCAGCGGCCGGCTGGTAGGTGCCACCGACATTGGTGAGCTGGCCTGGTCCGTCGAGAACATGCTCAACCGCGTGATTGACGGCACCGTCAAACCCTCGGAAGACATGATGGCGCTGCTCGGGGATGTGCTGGACCGCTTGCCGGAGCTGGTCCGGGCATTTCGCCAGAATCAGCCCGTCAGCGGCCTGTCCACGCTGGCCGAAAGGGCTGAAGCGCTGGCAGCCGAACGCACACAGACAACAGACCTTCTGGGTGAAGATGACTCGGCTGCCGAGGCAATCGCTGAGCATGAGGCTGATGTGCAGGAGGCCGCCGGAGACTCACCATCGGAGCCTGTCGAAGTGCCCGTGGATGAGACGACTGTGGCCGAGCCCGATGAGGAAGCAATTCCTGTCGTGGCAGACATCGAGCTCGAAGCTGCTTCAACAGAAACCGAGGCCACGTCACCCCCCGTCTCCGAAGACCGGGACGACGATGACCTGGTGGATGACGAGATCATTGAGATCTTCGTCGAAGAAGCCGGTGAAGTCCTCGAGACCATCAACGAATACCTGCCGCGACTGCTGCAGGACTTCCAGAATCAGGAAGCGCTGACCGAAGTGCGGCGAGCATTCCATACGCTCAAGGGCAGTGGCCGTCTCGTGGGTGCCTCAATTGTGGGCGAGCTGGCCTGGTCCGTCGAGAACATGATGAACCGCATCATCGACGGCACCATTTTCATGAACGAAGACATTGCCGGCCTCATTCGCGAAGTCGTCGACAAGGTGCCGCAGCTGGTCACCGACTTTGAACAGCGGCGCTCGCCCTCCTTCGATCCCTCCGCACTGATGGCGGCAGCTGATGCCTGGGCGCGGGGCGAGAACCCGACGCTGGCTCAGACCCCAACACCGGACACAGCAAGCCCGAGCGACACGGTTCCGGCCGCCCCGGAGGCCGGAATCGACAACGCCGAGCCGGAGGTGGATCCGGTTCTGCTGGACATTTTCAGACAAGAAACCGAAGGCCACCTCGAAACACTGCGGGCCTTCGCCCAGACCGTCCGTGACAGCGACCAGCCTGTTGCCATCACGGATGCCGTATCACGTGCCCTGCATACCCTCAAGGGCAGTGCCAACACGGCCAATATCGAGCCCATTGCACGCATAGCCGTGCCGCTGGAACGCTATGTCAAGGACGCCCGCGCCTGCCACCTGCCGGCCGACATTTCCATGGCGGAAATACTGGCCGAGGCTGTCGAACTCGTTGAAGCAGGCCTCGGCCAGCTGAACACCACCCCGCAAGCCCCCCTGGCTGGCTCCGAAGCGCTGCTTGAAGCGATTGCCGACGCGCACGCGCGCGTAACGGAAAACGAAACCGGCGCCGACAACGAAGGGGAACAGACTGATCCGCAGCTGGTCGCCATTTTCCTGACCGAAGGCCTCGACATTCTGCTGGATGCCGAAGCGATTCTTGCGGACTGGTCGGCCCATCCGGCCATCGATGAAAAACTCAACCGGCTGGCCGATGAAATCGCCAGCCTGCAACGTGGTGCAGCGCATGCCGGACTGATCAATATCGCCGAACTGTGTGAACACCTGGAGCGTGTGTATCAGCACATTCAGAGCGGCACCATTCAGCCTCAGGCGCATGTTACCGAGACCTTGCGCACCGCACATGATGTGCTCCTGACCATGATGGACCAGGTGGCAGCCGGGCTTGCCGCACAGCGGCATGACGATCTGATTCAGGCTCTGGATCAACTGTCATCCGGCTCGCCGGTCACGGAATCAACCGATCCGACAACGGCGTCCGCGGTCGCCGAGCCCGACAGCGATGCGCTTTCACATGCTGACGAGCCCCTGCCTTTACCGGAAGTTGAAGCCGAGGAAGAAGCCGACGCTCAAAGCCCCGATTCCACCTACGAGCTGGACCCGGAACTGGCGGAAGTCTTCCTGGAAGAGGCACGCGACATCATCAGCCGGTCGGCCGACCTGCTGCAGAGCTGGTCCGAAGCACCGGAAGACAAGCTCATCATTCAGGCCCTGCAACGCGACCTGCACACGCTCAAGGGCGGTGCGCGCCTGTCACAGATCACGGCGATCGGTGATCTGGCACACGCGCTGGAGACCCTTCTCGAGCGCATTACTGAAGGTCGCACACAGGCTTCGGAAGAAGCGCTCAATCTGGCCACCCTGACCCACGATACGCTGGCGGACATGGTTGATCGGATTGCCGAAGGCCAGCCGATCTCGCCCGCGCCTGACCTCATTGCTGCGCTCGAATCCTACGAGGGCAGCAACACCGACGAACAGGCGGAGACGACTGAAACCCTCAGCGACGCGGATACGGATGCGCCCGTCAAGGAACCGGAAATTGAAGAGCTCGAGGCGCTTGAAGATGTTCCCACGCTCGAGCCGGTGGAAGGACTGGACCCGGAAATGGTGGAGATTTTCCTGGAAGAAGCCCGGGATATCATGCACCGCACCTCCGAGCTGATTGAGCTGTGGTCCGGACAACCGGACAACGCCGAGACCCTGCAAGCACTGCAGAGAGAACTGCATACCCTCAAGGGCGGTGCACGGATGGCAGAAATCGCCGCCATCGGCAATCTCGCTCACGAGGTGGAAACGCTTTTCGAACGCCTGGTCGATGGCCGCCTGTCACCCCGCCCCGGACTGGTTGATCTGGCGCAGCAGGCTCATGATGCCCTGGCTGAAATGGTCGATCAGGTCGAGTCCCAGCAGACTCCCGATGAGGCACAAAGCCTTATCGAAGCCATTCACCGTGCTGCCGAAGCCGATGCCGAGGCCGACGCCTTTACCGTCACTGAGTCCGATGACGGCTCCCTGCCCGAACCTGAGGTGAGCGAGACCGCAGCCGGCAGCCCTCAAGCTGCCACGGAACCCAGCCAGGACCTGGCCGAGTTTGATCGCGAGCGACTGGATACCTCGACCCTGGATGATGAACTGCTGGATATCTTCCTGGAAGAGGCACACGAGCTGGTCGACCGGGCCGGCGAACTGCTGCATGCCTACCTCGAGGCACCGCAGGATACCTCGCCCTTTGCCGAGCTTCAGCGCGTGGTGCACACGCTCAAAGGCGGTGCACGATTGGCAGAGCTGACGCCCATCGGAGATCTCTCACATGAGCTGGAGAATCTGTTCGAGGGCATTGCCGAAAACCGCTTGCCGCTCAGCGACGGACTGGGCAGCCTGATGCAGCGCTGCAATGACGCGCTGGCAGAAATGGTGGAATTGACTGCCCAACGTGCCCCCCTGACCGCGCGCAAGGATCTGGTGGCCGAGGTACGCGCCCTGTGTACAGCTCAGGATGCTCCATCAGAGTCCGCAGACGGCACGACCGTAGATCTCGGCGCCCCCGAATACACGGAAGAACCCCCCGAAGAACCGGCGGCAACCGGGGAGCACGATGAAAGCGAAACACCTCAGCCACTGTTCGCAGGTGCCGACGAGGATGATCTGACGGGCATTTTCCTCGACGAGGCCCGGGATATCATGGCCGTGGTACAGGATGTACTGTCCCAGTGGCGGGCACTGCCGGATCAGACAGCCCTGCTCGAGCCCATGTTGCGCGAATTGCACACCCTCAAGGGCGGCGCCAGACTGGCACATGTCGATAGCGTGGGCGAGCTCTGTGATGCCCTGTACCAGCGGATCGAGCTGCTCGTCGCCCGGCAGCCGCTGGTCACGGATGACGTGATCAATCTGATTGAACGCGCGGTCCGCTACCTCAACCGTCTGCTCGATGCCATCGAGGAGGGCGAAGAGGCGGCCACGCCGGTTGATCTTGTCGCCGAACTGCGCAAGGCCGATACCGAGACCCCGCCCTCCGAGCTCCTCGAGCGTCCCAAGGCACTGGATATCGACCCGGAAATCCTGCAGGTCTTCATCGAGGAAGCCGATGAGCTGATGACCGCACTGACCCGCGAATTCCAGGACTGGAAAGCGGATCGTCGCAATGCCGGGCATGCCGAGTCCATGCATCGCATTCTTCATACGCTCAAGGGCGGCGCGCGCCTGGCCACCTTGTCGGATATCGGTGATCTGGCCCAGGAGCTGGAAACGACCTGCAAGGATGCACACAGCCACCATCAGGAGCTCGACGAAGCACTTGAGGCTGAAATAAACAGTCTGCTCGAGCGGCTCCAGAGCAAGGTTCACCGCGTTCAGAACATCTACCAGGCATCGGGCGCAGGCCTGAGCAGCGATGACAGCAAGGGCGATGCCGACAAGCCGGCCGGCCCGGCCAGCGCATCCGAAGCCATGGTAGCGCTCCAGCGAGAGGAGCCCAAGCCGGACAAGACGCCCCGGGAAGCCCCGCCCAAGCCTGCACAGCCAGCTCAGAAGGCAGCCAAGCAAACAGCCACGCAGGAAACCATTCGTGTATCTGCTCCGCTGCTGGACAGCCTGGTCAACCTGGCAGGTGAAACCAGTATCGCACGCGGGCGCCTGGAACAGCAGATCAGCGACTTCGGCTTCAACCTCGAGGAAATGGAGGCCACCATCGAGCGCCTGAGGGAGCAGCTGCGCCGCCTCGAAATCGAAACCGAGGCCCAGGTACTGTATCGCCTCGAGAAAGAGGGTGGGCCGCAATACGAAGAGTTCGATCCGCTGGAGATGGACCGTTACTCCACCATCCAGCAGTTGTCCCGCGCATTGGCCGAGTCTACCTTCGACTTGCAGGACCTGCGTGACACACTGGTACAAAAGGCGCGGGATGCGGAAACCATTCTGTTGCAGCAGTCGCGAATCAATACCGAGCTGCAGGAAGGGTTGATGAAAACCCGAATGGTCCCGTTCAACTCCATTGTGCCCCGCTTGCGTCGCATCGTTCGCCAGATTGCCGGCGAACTGGGCAAGAAGGCGCAGCTCAATGTCTACAATGCCGAGGGTGAGGTAGACCGCACGGTGCTGGAGCGCATGGTGGCGCCCCTTGAACACATGCTGCGCAATGCTGTGGACCATGGCATCGAAATGCCGGATGTGCGCAAGGCCGCAGGCAAGCCCGAAACCGGCACGATCGACCTGTCCGTTGCCCGCGAAGGCGGTGACGTGGTGATCACCATCGAGGATGACGGGGCGGGGATCAACGTGGAGCGTGTGCGTGAGAAAGCCATCGCACAGGGCCTGATCCGCGAAAATACCGCCATTTCCGACCGCGACGTGCTGCAGTTCATCTTCCAGAGCGGCTTCAGTACCGCACAGAAGGTGACCCAGATATCCGGCCGGGGCGTCGGCATGGATGTGGTCTCCAGCGAGATCAAGCAGCTCGGCGGCCGTGTGAGTATTGACTCACAGCGCGGCAAGGGCACGCGGTTTACCGTCAACCTGCCCTTCACCGTGTCCGTCAACCGGGCACTCATGGTCTCCACCGGCGAGGACTACTACGCCATCCCGCTCAATACCATCGAAGGTATCGTGCGTGTCAGCCCCTATGAGCTGGAAGAGTACTACAAACCGAATGCCCCCCTGTACGAGTATGCCGGCAAGAAATACCGTCTTCAGTATCTCGGAAACATGCTCAACGCCGAGCATCACCCCAAGCTGCAGGGACAACCGCTGCCCCTGCCGGTGATTCTGGTGCGCGGGGGTGACGAACCCCTGGCCCTTCAGGTGGATGCGCTCATGGGCTCACGTGAAATCGTGGTCAAGAGCCTGGGGCCACAGTTTGCCGGTGTGCGGGGTGTCTCCGGGGCCACCATTCTCGGTGACGGTTCCGTCGTGGTCATTCTCGACCTGCCGGCCATGGTGCGCGCCAACATCTCCGGTCATATCGTGGATGACAGCATCAGGCAGCCGGAGCCGGCTCGCCGGGATGATCGTCCCACCACGGTCATGGTCGTCGACGACTCCATCACCGTGCGCAAGGTCACCTCACGGCTGCTCAACCGCAACGGCATGGAAGTCTTCACGGCCAAGGACGGGGTGGACGCCATTGCCCAGCTCCAGGATGTGGTGCCGGACGTGATATTGCTGGATATCGAGATGCCCCGCATGGATGGTTTCGAGGTGGCCTCGCTGGTACGCCACGATGACCGGCTCAAGGACGTCCCCATTATCATGATCACTTCGCGGACCGGACAGAAGCACCGTGAACGGGCACTGTCCATTGGCGTCAACGAATACATGGGCAAGCCGTTCCAGGAAGCCACCCTGCTGGAGACCATTCAACGCCTGACCGAAGCCTGATTTCGAGCCATGGACACCAGCAAGGTGGGTATAGTTTCCGATTGTCCGCTGCAGCGGCATGTGCTGGCACATGCCCTGCGTGGCTATGGCTTCGGCATCTGGATCAATTGCGATCCGGCCCGCCTGACCGACGCCGTTCTCCGCCAGGCCGACCAGGCTGATGCCTGGGTGGTGGATCTGGCTGATGAAGAGCAGTGGTCGGATGCCATCGATCGACTGATTGAAGCCACCGAGGCCCCGGTGCTGTTT
>RFIV01000139.1 GCA_003695085.1 Gammaproteobacteria bacterium | reverse complement strand
CAACCTGGCTGGAGGACGAAATCCGGTTGAGCTGGCTGTCTCCCACCGTCGACAAGCTCTTCCGCATCGGAGCCATGCTCACCGGGCAGCCGGTTGCCGAGATCGTGCGATCCGTTCACGAAGCGGCTGTCGAGGCGGCTGCCCTGCACGATAATCCGGGCGCCACTGCTGCCGCCAGACGCCTGATCGCCGAGCAGAAACCTCCCGAGCTGCCCAAGGCACGAAAACCGGCAGCGCCCCCGCGTCCCGCGCGTCAAGACGCGCCCCCGGCAGACGATCAACCGGTTGAGCCAACGCACCAAGGAAACGAAACACCCGCTCCCCGTGCAGCTATTCTGAAGACACCCGATACACAGACGCAGATCCGGCCTGAAGCGCCCCCTGCCGTATCTCCGCCGGTGCCTCCCAAAAAACCGGCAGCCGATACAGGCGGCCTGCGGACACGCAAGGCGCCAACGCTTGCCCCGCAGCCCGACCGCCCCAAACGCGCACCCGAGCCTGCACTGAGAACGCGGCAGGGCAACGACACGCTTTACGAAGAAATCACGGAAATGATGTTCCGTCAGCCCCACAAGTTCAAAGACGTGCCGGCACTGATGAATGCGGCCTGTCAGTGCATCACCTACGGTATCGGTCTGAAAACCGCCATGATCGCCCTGTGCAGCAATGACCGTACACGCCTGAAGAGCTATTACTCTCAGGGCTTCACGGCACGCACGGCATTCCGGAACTGGACGCAATCCCTGGATGGCAACCATCTGTTCAGCCGGCTGATGCAGGCACCTTCAGGCATCTGGATCAAACCCCAAAGCAGTGAGAAGGTCTGGAACAGTCTGCCCGAGGACTTTCGCTCGCAGATGAACACGGATCAGTGCTTCATGATGTCTGTGTTCGTCAAGAGCAAACCAATAGCCCTGGTCTATGCCGATGACGGCACGGATGGCCCCCACCTGACCGATGCGGACTATGCCCGGTTCAAGCACGTCTGTGCGGGCATCTCTCAAGTGCTTTATTACTTTGCCATGCAGCGCAGGAAGCAGCAGTCGAAATCCCCGCCCCGCCGCTGAGGCAGGTTCTTCTGTCGCGGTTTTTTGCTACCATGTGCCCTCCCTGATACACGGGTACACAGGATGACTGCAGAACTCAAGCTGATTCAGCCGGCCGAGCTGGCAGAACAGTTGAACGAACCGGACCTCGTCGTGATTGATCTGTGTCCGGAGGGTGACTTTATCCAGGCACATGTGCCGGGCGCACGCTTTCTTCCGCCACAGGCCACACAAAACGGCCGGCCACCCCGGCCGGGCGATCTGCCGGATGCCGGACAACTCGAACGCATTGTGGCCTGGCTTGGGCTGACGCAGGACAGCCGGATAGTCGTGATGGATCATGAAGGTGGCGGATGGACCGGCCGCATGCTCTGGCTGCTGGCCAGCATCGGTGTGAAATCGGCCGCAGCGCTGGATGGTGGGCGTGTAGCCTGGTTGGCCGAAGGCTATCCGACCGAGTACGGGGAACCCTCCCCGGCGAACCCGCCCGGCACCCTGCCCATCCGGCTGACCTCCGCTCACAGCATCAGCGCCGAGCAACTGAAGGCAGCTCTGGAAGCCGGCGAAGTTCAGGTCTGGGATGCCCGGTCGCGGGATGAATTCGAGGGCGTGCGCGGCAATGCCCTGAGGCTGGGCCATATTCCAGGCGCCATTCACATGGAATGGACAGAGCTCATGGACCCTGCAAGGCATCTGCGCCTCAAGCCCCTGGACACCATTCGCGACACCTTGATTCAACGCGGACTGAATCCGGAGTGCCCTGTCGTAACCCATTGCCAAACGCACCACCGCTCCGGCCTGACCTGGCTGGCTGGCCAGCTCATGGGCCTGAATATCCGCGCCTATCCCGGCTCCTGGTCGGAATGGGGCAACCGTGAAGACACCCCCGTGACTGCCTGATACGAGGATTCTGATACATGAAATGGCTTGACTCCGCATTTGTCGCCAGCCAGCACGTCACCCCCCATCATACGGTATCGAGACTGGTGGGCTCGCTGGCGGACAGCCGCATCCCGCATGTCAAGGATGCCGCCATTCGCTGGTTCATCGACCGCTACCAGGTGGACATGAGCGAAGCACTGTATGCCCGCCCGGAAGACTACGCAACTTTCAACGAGTTCTTCACCCGTCCGCTGAAACCGGGTGCGCGTGACCTCTCACCCCGGCCGGGCGCGCTCATCAGCCCGGTGGACGGCGCCGTATCCCAGTGTGGCCGCATCGAACATGGCCGGATTTTTCAGGCCAAGGGACACAGTTTCAGCCTGATCGAGCTGCTGGGCAATCAACTGGATGCCGCCAAGAATTATATCCACGGCCACTTTGCGACAATCTACCTGTCACCGCGTGACTACCACCGCATTCACATGCCTCTGGACGGCAGCCTGAAACGCATGACCTACGTACCCGGGCGCCTGTTTTCGGTCAACCCGGCCACCACGGCCCGGGTACCGGGTCTGTTCGCCCGCAATGAGCGTGTGGTCTGCGAGTTCGACACAGAGATTGGCCCCTTCACACTCATTCTGGTGGGCGCCATGATTGTTGCCAGCATTGAAACCGTCTGGGCCGGACGTGTGGCACCGCGCTCGGGTGGCGTGGAAACCCAGACCTATGCCGAAGGTGCTCTGACCCTGAAACAGGGCGAAGAGATGGGCCGTTTTTGCCTTGGCTCCACGGTGATCATGCTCGCGCCTCCCGATACAATTCGCTGGGAAGAACACTTCAAGGCCGATGCCCCCGTGAGACTGGGGGAAACCATCGCACAGATTCAGGCGCGCGCCCAGTCGAAGGCAAGCACCTCAGCCAGTGAAGCGTAACCGCCCAGCACCATGATCAGGCGGTCCACGCCCAGCGCGATACCAGACGCTGGCGGCAGTTGACCGACTGCCGCCAGAAATCGTGCGTCTTCCGGGATATCAGGCAGGCCCCGGGCCTGACGCACCTCGTTATCCGAACAGGCACGCCGGGCCTGTTCGGTCTCGTCAGCCAATTCATCGTACGCATTGGCCACCTCAATACCGCGCAGATACAACTCGAAGCGCAAGGCCACCGCCTGCCCGTCTTCATTCACCGAGGTGCGAGCCAACGCAGCCTGAGAAGCCGGATAGCCGCTCACCACCAGCGTGTCATGCGCCACCAGCCTGGGTTCCACGCAATGGCTGAACAGCAAGTCCAGCGCCGTCTCACGGTCGAGCACGGATGCCTCCAGCTGCCCCACCTGTGCCGCCTGCCGGATCAGAGCCTCGTTATCGGCCGTAAACGGGTCCAGCCCCAGGTAACGCCGGAACAGCTCCCCATACGTGGCATGCTCCGCCGGTGCCTGCCAGCCGAGCGCACGAATGAGATCCAGCAGCTCGGCCTCCAGTGCTTCAAGAGAGAAACCGGGGCGATACCACTCGAGCATGGTGAATTCGGGATTGTGGCGGCGGCCTGCCTCCCCCCTGCGAAACGCCCGGCTGATCTGAAAGATGGGCCCGCTGCCTGCTGCCAGCAACCGCTTCATGTGAGGCTCGGGTGACGTCAGCAGAAAGCGCCTTCCCTCCGCCTCCAGCTCAAAGCTGTCCAGCCCGGGGTCCGTAGCGGTCGAGGCGGACAGCAGAGGCGTTTCCACCTCCATCACCCCGCGTGATGCAAAGAAGGCGCGAATGTCGGCCAACACGCGCGCCCTCAGTTTCAACGCCTGCAGCGAGCAGGACGGTTGCCAGTCCACAGCTTACTTTTTCACCCGGCTGACGTATTCACCGCTGCGGGTATCCACCCGGATCACCTCGCCCTCTTCCAGGAACAGCGGCACGTTCACAACAGCGCCCGTGGACAGCCGGGCCGGCTTGGAGCCGCCCTGCGCGGTATCACCCCGGACACCCGGATCGGTCTCCACAATTTCCAGTTCCACAAAGTTGGGGGGTGTGACAGTCAGCGGTGCGCCGTTGTACAGCGTGACCGTAAAGACATCCTGCTCCTTGAGCCACTTGACTGCGTCTCCGACAGCCTCTTTCGACGCGGCAATCTGTTCGAAGGAACCGTCGGTTTTCATGAAATGATAGAACTCTCCGTCGGTGTACAGGTACTCCATGTCCAGATCGATGACGTCGGCGCCTTCCACCGTTTCACCGGACTTGAATGTCTTTTCCCCGACGCGACCGGTCTTGAGGTTGCGGAACTTGACACGATTGAAGGCCTGCCCCTTGCCCGGCTTCACAAACTCGTTCTCGATAATGGAACAGGGGTCGCCATCCAGCATGATCTTCAGGCCGGAGCGAAACTCGTTGGTTGCAAAGGTTGCCATGATACTTTACCCCGAAAGTCAGGTTACAATACGGTTTTGCGCCCCGGTCAGAGGGGCCTTCCACAAACCGGCAATAATAGCGTGAATCATGGGGTCAATAGAAGTCCTGCCCTGGCAAAAAGCCCTGGCATCTGCCACCCGTACCGTACCTGAGCTGCTTCAGCGTCTGAGCCTGTCTTCGGAGCAGTTGAACGATGACGTGGATACCCGGTCCGATTTTGTGCTGCGGGTCACCGATCATTACCTGAGCCTGATGACACCCGGCGATCCGTCAGACCCATTGCTCAGACAAGTGCTGCCATTGAAATGTGAGCGCGACCGGACGCCGGGCTTTGTCGAGGATCCGTTGCTGGAAGTCCCGGCCAGCGCCCGCCCCGGCATCCTGCACAAGTACCGGGGGCGGGTACTGCTGATTCTGACCCAGGCGTGTGCCATCCATTGCCGGTACTGCTTCCGCCGCAACTTCCCCTACAACGCGCATCAGCAGTCCGGAGCCGACTGGCTGACATCCCTGGATTATGTCCGGCAGGACACCTCCATCCAGGAAGTCATCCTCAGCGGAGGTGACCCCCTGTTGCGCACCGATACGCAACTGGAATCCCTGTTCTCAGCCATCGAAGCCATCCCGCATGTGCGCCGGCTGCGCATTCACACGCGCCTGCCGGTCGTACTGCCTGAACGTTTCACCCCCGGTCTCTGTCAACGCCTCGGCGATTCACGCATGAAGGTGGTACTGGTGAATCACGCCAATCATCCGAACGAGCTGGACGACCGGTCGGCCACCGTTTTCAGGCACCTCAGGGCGGCGGGTGTCACGCTGCTCAACCAGACAGTTCTGCTTCGGGGCATCAACGATGATCCGGATACCCTGTCTGCGCTGTGTGAAAAGCTCTTCGAGCAGGGCATGCTGCCCTATTACCTGCACCTGACGGACCGGGTCAGGGGGACTGCACACTTTTACCTCTCTCGAGACGAGGCCATGCCACTGTACCAGGCACTGATGAGCCGGCTACCAGGCTATCTGGTGCCCAAGTTGGCGGAAGAGATTCCCGGCCGTCCCAGCAAGACCTGGTGGACCCCGAACATCGGTTAAAAAATGTAAAAAATGCTGAATCTGCAGGGTTTTTCGAGCTATCCCCAAAACTCTGCTATCCTTGATTCAGGAGCTTGAGTACACTGAGCGGGTGGAGCGTACCCGATAACGAGAACAAACAGGTGGGTTGTCGTACATGGACGATCTGAACGAGTCACTGAAACTGCGTGTGCCGGAACAACGGCTGACATCACTGTCCTTCTGTGAGGCGACACCGCGCGCCCTGCAGCAATGGGTCAGCGCTCTGCCCATGGCCAATATCGGCGAAACAGCCAAGCAGCTGTATCACGCGCAGACTGAGCTCAACCAGCTCATGATCGCCCCGGCGCAACGTTTTGCGCTGATGGAGCTGATCCGCGATCCGGTGTATTTCGTCTGTGAGGAGCTGTCGAAGCACTTCCTCAACCAGCCGGTCGTGCTACCGGACAAACCGCGCAAGATTGCCAATCTGTGCCAGGCCTTGCAAATGAATCTGGCCAACGGCTACAAGCACATGGTGCTGGATTCGCTGGCACCGAGCTACCCGGAAAAGGTACGCCGCATGCTGGCTACCGCCTGTCACCGCGCTATCAGTGACCTTTCCCGGACCATCTTGCGCGCCAGTCAGCTCTACAGCCCCAGTCCCACCGGTGTCTGGCTGGAGATTCACCAGCTCTTTGCCTTTGCCGAGCACAACCAGTTGCTCCGGTATGCCATCGAAGATAACCAGAACCAGTTCAGAAACCCGAGCACCATCGGCGACGCCTACCACCGCATTCTCATGTTGGGGTGTGCCAAGCCCAACCAGGTTCGCCAACGTGACCTGGCCATGCTTTT
>RFIV01000138.1 GCA_003695085.1 Gammaproteobacteria bacterium | reverse complement strand
CAGCAGGCGGGCCTGGGCTTCCATGGGCAGCTCACCAATCTCGTCCAGAAACAGCGTGCCACCATCGGCGGCCTCCACCAGCCCGGTCCGGTCACTGACCGCGCCGGTAAAGGCGCCCTTGATGTGACCGAACAGCTCCGATTCGATGAGCGTCTCGGGGATGGCCGCGCAATTCACACTCATCATGGGTGCCTGAGCGCGCGGGCTCAGGGCGTGCAGGGCACGGGCGGCCAATTCCTTGCCGGTGCCGGATTCACCCTGAATCAGTACGGTGCTGTGGGTTGGGGCAATGCGCTCGATCAGCCGGAACAGGCGCTGCATGGCCTTGCAGCGACCATAAAGCACTCCGGCAAAGAGGTCGGGCTCATGGGGCTGCGAGGCAGCGGCGCCTGGCGCAGCAGGTGTCTGGGGCGATTGCGCCCCGGGTGTTGCCGGGGGGCTGCGCCGTGCCAGAATGTCCCTGACAGAGGCGATCAGCTCGTCGTGATCAAAGGGCTTGGCAATGTAGTCCACCGCGCCTTGCTTCATGGAATCCACCGCCGAGCGCAGGCTGGCGTAACTGGTCATGATGAGGACCGGGGTTCCCGCCAGGGCTTCAATCAGGTCGGTACCGGGGCGTCCCGGGAGTCGCATGTCGGTGATGACCAGGTCTGGCTTGTGCGCTGCAGCAAGTTCAAGTGCGAGCTCCACCGATTCGGCTTCCGCGACGCTGTAGCCGTTATGCTCGAGCAACCGTTTCACGGCCGAACGGATAATGGCTTCGTCTTCAACGACCAAAATATGCGAAGTCATGCAGTGTCATCCACGTCCTGATGTTGGGGGGTCGGCACCTCGGCGGCCGGGAGCTCGATGACCACGCGCGTACCGCGTCCGGAAACGGGGTTGGCGGGGCTCTCGTAGCGAATGTTGCCGTAGTGCTCTTCTACGATACTGTAAACCAGTGACAAACCCAACCCGGTGCCCTGATCCGGGCCCTTGGTAGTGAAAAAAGGCTCGAAGATGTGATCCAGTTGCTCGGGCGGAATCCCGCAGCCCTCATCTTCTACCTCGATATGCGTGATGTACCCGCGGCGTTCGGCCGTGATGGTAATGCGCCCCCCTTCTTCACTTGCGTCCCGGGCGTTGTTGAGCAGGTTGACGAACACCTGTACCAGCCGCTGGTCATCGCCCAGCACGATCAGTGTGTCGGAAACCTGATTATCAAAAACGACCCTGGGGCCGGCATCGGACAGGGACAGCAAATGAATGGCATCATCCACGCACTTGCGCAGCTGGGTGGGCTCGTGGAAGGACGACTGAACATGGTTGCCTGACCGGGCAAAGTTCATGAGTGTCTGCAGGATGCGCGAAATGCGCTGGGTCTGGGTCAGTATCTGTTCCGCGGTGTCCAGAATCTCGTCGTCCTGTGTCATCAGCTTCAGGTTCTGGGCGAGGCACGCGATGCCCGTGACCGGGTTGCCGACTTCGTGAGCCACCCCGGCGGCCAGTCGGCCGATGGAGGCGAGCCGCGAGCTGTGAATCAGCTCTTCTTCCAGCAGCTGAGTCTCGGTGTAGTCCTCCACGAGGATGACCTGGCCGGTGACCGGGTTGTCGCCTTCGTCGGTGATGGTCGACTTGTGCAGGTTGAACCACCGGGGGCGCCCCTGGACATCGATGCGCTTCTTGGGAATACGACGTTGAGGCAGCTTGGCAAAGGTGTAGAGCAGCGTGGCCCAGGGCGCCGGGATGCTTGACACATGGGAGCCGACGACTTCGGCTGACGGGATACCGGTGAGTTTTTCCATGGCCTGGTTCCACATCAGGATTTCGTGATCAGCGCCCAGTGAGCAGGCTGCCATGGGCAGGTGCTGAAGGGTTTGCCGGTGATGCCGGCGCAGGGTATCCAGTTCCGCCGCCAACCCGGTCAGCTGATCCTGATAGGTCTCCAGCCGGCTCTCGACGAAGTGAATGTCCTGAGCCGGGGAAACGCCGCCAGCCGGTTTGAAACCGAGGTAACGGCGAACGATATCCTGAGCAATGGCGGGCCCGAGCAGGCCTGAAAGATTGGCTTCGATCTGGTCGCGCAGGCGGCGCAGGGCATAGGGCCGGTATTCTTCTTCATTCAGCCCCAGCTGCATCAGCGCCCGGTTGACTTCCCGCTCGGCGGTCTGGCGGCCGAGAGGTTCGGCGAGAAATTCCTTGAATTCCTCGGAGGACGTGGCAATCAGCTCGCGCCGTGACGGGCGCATGAGCGTGTCCACCGAGCAGGCTTGTGCGGCGCTTTGCTCGGCACGCGAGGTTTCTGTGCCCAGCGTCACGAGCACGAACATGACGACGTTGACCGTCAAGGACGTAATGATATACAGGTGCCAATGGTCCGTATCGCTGACCCAGCCATGAGGGCCTGTCAGCAGGGCGAGCACATCCACATCGAAAAACAGCGGCAAGGGCAATGTGATCAACCACACGGCTGAGCCGGCCAGCATGCCGGCCATGAGCCCCTTGCGATTGCCCTGGGGCCAGTAGATGACGGCCAGCACCCCCGGAAGAAACTGCAGGGCGGCCGAGAAGGCGACGATACCCAGCTCCGAGAGCGTGAAGTACGGGCTCAGACGTGCGGCATACAACCAGGCGCCGGTGAATATGGCAATGATCAGGATGCGCCGGGTCCAGTTCAGCCAGCTGTAGATATTACCGCGGGACAGAGGTTGGTAGAGTGGCAGTACCAGATGGTTCAGAGCCATGGCGGCCAGTGCCAGTGTAGTGACGATCATCAGCCCCGAGGCGGCTGCCAACCCGGCCAGAAAGATCAGTATGCTGGCCAGTGGATGGCCGGCAACAGTCCCCAGGCCCAGCGCAAAATACTCGGGTGAGGTCGGCACGCTCTGATGGATGCCTGCCCACAGGAACACGGGTACTGGCAGGGCGATCAGCAGAAGGTAGACAGGCAGCCCCCAGCTTGCGCGGTACAGGGCCTTGCGGTTGAGGTTTTCGGTGAAGGTCACCTGGAACATGTGCGGCATGACCAGCGCCGAGGCAAAGAACAGCAATAGCAGGGCACGCCAGGGGCCGTCATCCAGGTGGCGATCCATGGCGCTGACTTGCTGCGCGTTTTCCTGAATCCACTGATCCATTTCCAGTGGCCCGCCAAACACCTCCCAGGCCATCCAGATGCCCACCCCCAGGTACACAGCCAGCTTGAACAGGCTTTCAAAAGCGATGGCGGTCACCAGGCCGGGGTGGCGGTCGGAGCGTTCCCCGCCACGCGCGCCGAAGATCACGGTAAACAGACCGATGAAGAAGACAAAGATCAGGCTGACCCATTCGTCCTGCTGACCCGGCGCGAGCACCTGTACGGAGCTGGTTACCGCCTGAATCTGAAGGGCCATCAGTGGCAGGGCGGCCAACAGCATCAATAGGGTGGTCAAGGTACCGGCCAGCTGACTGCGATAACGGAAGGTGAACAGGTCGGCCAGGGAGCTGAGCTGGTACGTGCGGGTAATTTTCAGTACCGGGACCAGCAATACCGGCGCGAGCAGGAAGGCGCCGCAGATGCCCAGGTAGAAGGCAAGAAAGCCATACCCATGTTCGTAGGCCATGCCCACGGTGCCGAAAAGTGCCCAGGTGCTTGCGTACACACCCAGTGACAATATGTAGGTCAGAGGTGAGCGAATCCAGCGCTCGGGAATGCGCCCGTTATCAGCCAGCTGGGCGATGAGATACAGCATGCCCAGATAGCCCAGGCCCAGTGCCAGCAGGCCCCAGACATTAAAGCTCATTCGGGTCCCTCAGTTTGTCGAGCCAGACTGCCACACCGATCAGTGCCGCCCAGATCAGGTAGGGGCGGTACCAGGCACTGCCCGGCTCGATCCACCAGTCCATGATGACCGGGGAAAAGGTATAGATGCTGAGGATCAGCAGAAAAACCAGTCGATAGATATACATGGGTATCGCACACCGAGTCCGTGCAGGCAGTGTACTGTGCCTGTGTGGCTGGCGCAAAGGGCTGACAGATCAGGCCGGGTCTGGCAGCTGGACATCGCCGCCCATGAGTGCCCGAATCGGGGGCCAGTGCCGGATTGCTGACTGAAGCAGCCTCGCGGGGGACGTCTCGGCTGTGGCATCCAGGTTGATCCCGAGCCATTGCAGGACCTGCAGCAGGTTGGCTGTCGGCGTAGTGTCACTGACCGGTTCGGCGAGGTTCTGCTTGGACAGCTTCTGCCCGTTGCGGGTCACCAGTGGCAGGTGAAGGTAGCGCGGTGCCGAGTTGCCCAGCAGCCGATACAGGTGCAGCTGAACCGGCGTGCTGGTGAGCAGATCCTCGCCCCGTACAATATCCGTTACCCCTTGTGCAATGTCATCTGCCACAACCGCCAGTTGGTAGGCCCAGAAACCGTCCCTGCGTCGCAGCACCGGGTCGGTCCGGGCGGGGGCGGGAGGGAAGGTGCACAGCCCGAGCCGCCTGTCGAAGAAACTGTAGCGCTGCGCATGAAAGCGCAGTCGCCAGGCGATATCTGTGCGGGTGCCGGGCGCCGGGCAGTCCGGGCGGTGTCCCTGTTGAAGATCCTTGCGACTGCAGGGACAGGCGTAGACGTGTCCGGCTTCGATCAGTCTGTTCAGGTGCTCCTGGTAGAGTGCGCCGCGCTCTGACTGACGGATAACAGGCTCGTCCGATATCAGGCCATGGCGGTCGAGCGTGTTCAGGATGGCGTCGGTCCATTCGGGGCGGCATCGCTGGCCATCGACGTCTTCAATGCGCACCAGCCAGGTGCCGGCATGTGATCGGGCGTCGAGCCAGGAGGCGACGGCAGCATACAGGGACCCCCAGTGAAGGGGGCCCGTGGGAGACGGGGCAAAGCGCCCCCGGTATACGCCATGCAGAGGATGCATGGGAGACGGAATCAACCGCCGACTTGTTTCTCTTTGATCTCGGCCAATGTCTTGCAGTCGATGCACAGGGTGGCCGTCGGGCGGGCTTCGAGGCGACGGACGCCGATTTCGATGCCACAGGAGTCGCAGAAACCGTAATCATCACGGTCGATGCGCTCGATTGTCTGGTCGATTTTCTTGATGAGCTTGCGTTCGCGATCACGCGTACGCAGTTCCAGACTGAACTCTTCTTCCTGGGTCGCCCGGTCACTGGGGTCGGCGTAGTTGTTCGCCTCTTCCTTCATGTGCGAGACGGTGCGGTCCACTTCTTCCATCAGCTCCTGTTTCCAGTCCATCAGGATCTTGCGGAAGTGGGCGCGCATCGCGTCGCTCATGTACTCTTCGCCGTCCTTCATCTCGTACGGCTCAAAGTGTGAAAACTTTTCGATTCCTGCTTCTGGCATGTGTCCGCCTCACTCATCTCACTGAAGCCGTTCAACGGCTTGCTGAAGTTATGCTCTACCTTCCCTCAGTCAAGGCTGCGAACATTAGCAGATAAATGTATCCTGTGCTATCCCCCACGGCCGACCTGACTGAATCGGATGATCCCCTGAGTGTAGATGCAAAGCGATGACGACGCAAAACCTCCTTTTGGCTTACGAGCCGGTGCTGGAACGGGCCGCGCTGATCCGGCGCTACAAGCGATTTCTGGCGGATGTTGAAACCGGGACGGGCGAAGTCCTGACCATTCACTGCCCCAATACCGGCTCCATGAAGGGGCTGGCCGAGCCGGGTACGGGCGTCTGGTTCAGCACGTCGGACAACCCCAAGCGCAAGTACCGGCATACCTGGGAGCTGGCCGAACCCTCACCGGGTGTGCTGGCCTGTGTGCATACGGGCAGACCCAATACGGTTCTGTGTGAAGCCTTGCGCCGGGGCATGATCGGCCCGCTGGCGGATTACGATGAGGTGATTCCCGAACAGGTCTACGCGGAAAGCTGCCGGGCAGACGCGTTGCTGCGAAAGCCCGGACTGCCGGATGCGGTATTGGAAATCAAGAACGTGACATTGCTGGAACACGGGCAGGGCTACTTTCCGGATGCCGTCAGCGCCCGGGCAAAGAAGCATCTCAATGCGCTGGCAGAGGTGGCGCGCTCCGGGCGTCGGGCCGTATTGTTGTATGCCGTCAGTCATGACGGGATTGAAAGTGTGGCGCCGGCCGCCCACATTGATCCCGGCTACGCCCGGGCCCTGGCTGATGCGAGGAGGGCGGGTG
>RFIV01000137.1 GCA_003695085.1 Gammaproteobacteria bacterium | reverse complement strand
TCAATCGGATACTTCTTGTTGAGCGGCACCAGCTCATCACGCAGCGCATCATTCGGGGCGTGCAGGGACAGCGCCAGAGACACGTCCGTGACATCTCCCAGCTTGTCCAGAGCGGGCACCAGGCCGGCCGTGGATACCGTCAGCCGGCGCTTGGAAATACCATAGCCGAAATCATCCATCATCAGGTCACAGGCACGCACCACGTTATCAAAGTTCATGAGCGGCTCGCCCATGCCCATGAACACGACGTTGGTGATCGGCCGCTCCTGGTCAATGCGTACCGGCCCGAAAGAACGTGCCGCATTCCAAAGCTGCCCGACAATTTCTGCCGTGCTCAGGTTGCGATTGAACCCCTGCTTGCCCGTGGAGCAGAAACTGCAGTCCAGAGCGCATCCAATTTGCGAGGAGACGCACAGGGTTCCGCGACGACCATCCGGAATAAAAACAGTTTCGATACTGCTGCCACCCTCCATGCGCATGACCCACTTTCGGGTCCCGTCCTTCGAGATGCCTTCCCAGACAATCTCCGGCGCACGGATCTCCGCCACGTCGGCAAGTTTCGCGCGCAGGGCCTTGCTGAGGTTGGTCATGTCTTCAAAGCGATCACAGCCCATGTGGTGAATCCACTTCATGACCTGGGACGCCCGAAACGGCTTTTCCCCCAGCTCAACGAAAAAGGCTTCCAGATCCTTGCGATTCAATCCCAGCAGGTTGACTTTCGGGTCGGACATCTCTTGGCTCTCAATACGCACAGTGCAGAGCCAGGCCCTGCACTGTTGGGTTGGGTATTTTCAATGGCGCACACGCTCTGTGCGCCCGGCCTGAACTCAGGCTCGCGGACAGATTTCGCTGTCCTTGAAGAAGTACGCGATCTCGCGCTCGGCTGATGCCGGCGAGTCGGAGCCGTGCACTGCGTTGGCGTCGATGGACTCGGCAAAGTCGGCGCGGATGGTTCCGGCTGCCGCTTCTTTCGGGTTGGTTGCGCCCATCAGTTCACGGTTCCGTGCAATGGCATTTTCACCTTCCAGTACCTGCACAACAACCGGGCCGCTGGTCATGAAGGCCACCAGGTCAGCAAAGAAGGGACGCTCCTTGTGCTCGGCATAGAAACCCTCGGCCTGTTCCTGGGTCAGGTGCAGCATTTTGGCTGCCACAATGCGCAGACCCGCGTCTTCAAAACGACTGATGATTTTGCCGATCACGTTCTTTGCCACGGCATCCGGCTTGATGATGGAAAGCGTGCGCTCTACCGCCATGCTCTTGTCTCCAGATTTGTCTGAGTGAATGTCATATCAAGAGCGCGATTATACGCGCCCCTGTCAAAAAGTTACACTGCCTGCCCGCGCAATTTGCCCAGTGCATGCACAATCAGCTCGCCTGCGCGTTCGACCTGCTCTGTCGAGGTAAAACGCCCCAGCGAAATGCGCAGCGCACCCAGTGCACGCTCACGCGGCAGCCCCATGGCTACCAGCACGTGCGACGGCTCCACACTGGCTGACGTGCAGGCAGATCCCGACGAAATGGCAAGGTCCCGCAGCGCCAGCAGCAGGGTCTCGGATTCCACGCCTTCGGCACTGAAATTGATATGGCCGGGCAAGCGCGCCTCGGGATGCCCGTTCAGGTATACGCCGGGCAACTCTGCCAGAGCGCTCCACAAGCGATCCCGCAGCTTCATGAGGCGAGGTATTTCTTCCTCGCGCTCCGCCTCCATCAACGCCATCGCCTCACCAAATCCGACAATCTGGTGCGTCGGCAGGGTACCACTGCGCATTCCCCGCTCATGCCCCCCCCCGTGCATCAAAGGCACCAGTCCCAGATCAGCCTCGCGGCGAACATACAGGCACCCGATGCCCTTGGGGCCATAGATCTTGTGTGCGCTGATGCTGATCATGTCTACCGGCAACTGCCGGGTATCCAGCAGGAGCTTGCCGGCACTCTGAGCCGCGTCCACATGAAAGGGAACGCCTGCGGACCGGCAGACACGGCCTATTGCCTCGATGTCATTTAACGTGCCCACTTCATTGTTGGCATGCATCACGGAGACCACAAAGGTCTCGGGGCGAATGGCCTGCGCCACCTTTTCTGCTTCGATACGGCCAAACTCATCCGGAACCAGCCGGGTGACCGAATGGCCTTGACTCTCCAGCCAGCTGCACGTATCCAGTACGGCCTTGTGCTCAATGGCCGTCGTCACGATATGTCCGGGTTTGCCACGTGCCCAGGCAAGCCCCTTGAGTGCCAGGTTGTCCGACTCCGTGGCGCCGGAGGTCCATACAATTTCCCGCGGGTCAGCGCGCAGGGCATCGGCGACCTGCTTTCGCGCCTGCTCCACGGCCTGCTCGGCCCGCCATCCCGGCATGTGCGAGCGGGAAGCCGGGTTGGCAAAATTGCCTTCCAGCGTCAGGCAGGCCGCCATTTTTTCGGCCACGCGCGGATCTACGGGCGTGGTCGCCGCGTAGTCCAGATAGATAGGCACACTCACAGTTCGATTCTCTGTTTCGGATCAGGATGCTTCAGATTGCACCCGCAACTGCCTTTCGGCCACCTCGCACACTTCCTGATTCTGAATCAGGTCGTGCAGGGTAATGCTGTTCAGAAACCCGTAGATGCGGTCGCTCAGCTCACACCACAGATGGTGAGTCAGGCACTTCTCGCCCCCTTGGCAATCGCCTTTCTTGCCGCAGCGCGTGGTATCCAGTTTTTCATCCACGGCATCCACGATTTCTGCAACTGATATCGCATGGCGCTCCCGGGCCAACCGGTATCCGCCTCCCGGGCCACGCACGCTGGCTACCAGCGAGGCGCGCTTGAGACGCGCGAAAAGCTGTTCCAGATAAGACAGCGAGATACCCTGTCTTTCAGCTATGTCCGCCAGATTCACAGGCCGCTGCCGGGCATGCAGCGCCAGATCCAGCATGGCTGTCACGGCATATCGCCCCTTGGTCGTCAGCTTCACCCCATCCTCCGCTAAATCACAAGGAATGAAGGGTTATTGTCCACAATTCCGGCGCATCGGGCAAATCCGATCATTTCACTCGGTCATGACCTGGTTTCATCGTTGCGCACGCAATCGAAATCCTCATCCTTGAGTTGCGGCATGTTCTCCCGGTCGCGGTAGTCCTTGTCCAGCTTGCGAACCGATTTGCACAGCGCTTCAACGCGCTCGTCCACTGCGTGCATGTGGTCGAGCATCGCACGAATGGAACGCGCCACGGGGTCCGGCATTTCCTCGCTGATCCCGTAGGCGTCAAAGCCGATTTTCTCCTCCATTTCCTTGCGGCGCTCTTCACTTTCAGGCGGCTTCTTGACAATCACCCGGCCAGGTATGCCCACCACGGTCGCACCGGCGGGCACTTCCTTGGTAACCACAGCATTGGAGCCCACCTTCGCATTCTCGCCCACTTCAAAGGGCCCAAGGATCTTGGCACCGGCCCCCACCACAACACCATTGCCCAACGTGGGATGGCGCTTGCCCTTGTTCCAGCTGGTTCCCCCCAGGGTTACCCCCTGATACAGCGTGACGTCGTCCCCGATTTCCGTGGTCTCACCAATGACGACGCCCATCCCGTGGTCTATGAAGAAGCGGCGACCTATCCTGGCGCCCGGGTGGATTTCAATGCCCGTCAACCAGCGTGCCAGTGTCGACAGGAAGCGCGCCAGCCACTTGAGATCATGACACCACAACCAGTGATTCAGTCGATGGAACAACAGTGCATGAAGCCCCGGATAGCAGGTCAGTACCTCAAACCAGTTCCGCGCTGCCGGGTCACGATGAAAAACACTCTGAATATCTTCTTTGATCTGTTCAAACCAGCTCATGTCGGCTCGTCCGTATCGGTTTGGAAGCGATGAACATAACGGCCCCTTGCCGCCTTCTGAGTATGAGACAAGATGCCCCGCAGAATGGCCACCTCATTTTCATCCAGTTGCACACGCTGAAAAAGGCGACGCAAACGGGGCATCAACTGCCGTGGCCGCTCGCGCGTATGGAATTCGATGTCTACCAAGGTGTCTTCAAGGTGCGCATAGAAGCGCTCCATATCAGACTGGGTGCAGGGTGGCTGATCCCACGCCGGGTCCAGCGGCCCGCTGAGCGGCACAAGTGCGTCGTCGTCACGCAGCTCAAGGTGCCGGTGGTACAACTCGTAAGCAACCACCTGAACGGCCATGGCCAGATTCAGCGCCGAATACTCTGGATTGGCCGGAATGGCAAGGTGCCGATTGCAGTAGGTCAGCTCTTCGTTGGACAGGCCACTTTGTTCGCGTCCGAACACGATTGCAACCCGTACGTCATCGCGCCAGCTGAATACCGCACGGGCAAACTGCCTGGGGGTTTCCACCGGCCAGGGCATACCACGGCTGCGTGCGCTGGTGGCAGCCACCAGATGACAGTCACTTACAGCCTCCTGCATGGTAGAGACTACCGAGGCGGCGTCCAGAATATCCTGTGCGCCACTGGCTCGCCATTCTGCTTCCGGGTGGGGAAAGCGATCAGGCGCCACAAGACACAGGTCGCTGAGCCCCATGTTCTTCATGGCCCTTGCCACCGCTCCGATATTGCCGGGGTGCGATGTATTCACCAGTACTATGCGTATTCTTTCCAGCATGACCACACCTGTTTCAAGGCCGCACAGTGTAACCCATTTCCACGCACCCGGCAGCCCGCTACGCACAAACCGCAATGTCCCGGTCAAAAGGGATGAATGCAACCCGCTTTCGGAGTATCATGTCGCCCTCTTTCGGTCTGTTCTGTAATAAAGCGGGTAAGTCATGCAGCCAATGATCAACATTGCACTGCGAGCCGTGCGCTCGAATCTGGAGCATCTTCTCTCTATCCTGGAGCGTGAGAAGCTATCGCTCACCGATCCGGATAACGTCAAGCGCATGCTGTCCAGGGTCGAGTCCAGCTTTTACGAAACGCTGGCACGCGGTCTGGAACGTGCTTATCCGAAACATCACATTGCCAAGCGGGGCGATCTGTCGGGTCCGGCCAAGGGCTTCAGCTGGCATGTCATGCCCCTGCACAATCGTCTGAATCTGATCAAGGGTCTGCCTGACTGGGGTTTTTCGGTGGTGTGCAAGAAGGACGGCCAGACAGAACATGCCCTGATCCTGATGCCGGCGCTTGGACTTGAGTATACCGCCAGCCGTGGGCATGGTGCCGAGCTGAACGGACGTCGCATTCGCGTTGCCAACCTGGCAGATGAGTCTCTGGCTGTTGGCAGCAGCAACCTGATCAGTGGGCTGGGCAAGGCTGACGACGAGACACCGGTTCAGGAGATTCTGGATCTCCACCTGCAGCTGGAGAAAAGAGTGTTTGCACTCAACCAGCACCGCTCACTGGCTATTGCACTGGCGCATCTGGCAGCCGGCAAGACCGATGTAGTCATCAGCAAGCAACCGGACCCTCAGGAGCTGGCGGCAGGCTTGCTGATTGCCAAGGAAGCAGGCGCCTTGTCTTCGGACTTCAACGGCGGCCCGGTTACCGAGCGCAGCCCTGCGATCATGGTGGCAAGCGCCAAGCTCACCAAGCGCCTGCTGCCCGTCTTCAAGGGCAAGCAGTCCCTGTTTGGCTGATTGCGATGGGGGAGCTGCCGCCCCGGCAGCCCCCACTGATCGGCTTCAGGCGCCGCGAACGCAGGCCCCACGCTCCAGCAGCACGTCCCTCAGAACAGAGCGATGGCATCGCGCCTCGTTTTCACAGTAGCAGCCAACAGAAAAGTCAGACGAATGAGACAATGCCACCAGCAGATCAAGCGTTCTGCTTGCATCCGGTGCACTCAGTTCTCGACGGAATCTCTTGACGAACGCCGCCCAATCCCTGTCACTGACACTGGCCTGCCCGACCTTCATCAGTTCTGGCGAAGGTGAAAGTATGGGCAGCCACACATCAAACCAGTTCCCTGAAGCGTAATCGGACTTTTTCACACCGCGTGGCGGTCGGCGGACGGTGCCGATACGCACCCCCTCGGACTCCCGCCGATCGGATCCCAGACGAACGATGGATATGGCCATGCGTTTCCGCTCCTCTGCCCCCAAGCCCCTGAATTCGCCACAACACGCACAAAAAACCCGGCCGCAGCCGGGTTCTGGTCAGAAATCGGCACCTCAGACGACACCGTCCTCCGGCTGATCCTTCACCGGCAACGCCAGATCCTCCCGGCTGATGCCTTGCACCAGCAGCAGTGCTGAGGCCACATAGATGGACGAATACGTACCAATGATGATGCCAATGATCAGCGCTTCGGAAAAGCCCCTGAGCGTATCGCCCCCAAAGAAATAGAGCGCAAGCAACGTCAGCAGGGTTGTCAGACCGGTCACGATGGTACGGGCCAGCGTCTGGGTAATGGAGATATCAATGACTTCATCCGGACTCCCCTTGCGGATCTTGCGGAAGTTCTCACGTATCCGGTCACTGATGACAATGGTATCGTTCAGCGAGTAGCCGATGATAGCGAGAATCGCTGCCAAGACGTTGAGATCGAACTCCCACTGGAAGATCGAGAACAGACCGATCGTGATGATCACATCGTGGAACAATGCAACCACCGCGCCGACGGAAAACTTGAACTGAAAGCGAAAGGCCACGTAGACCATGATCATGAGCAGGGCAAGCAGCAGCCCCATGCCACCTTTCTCCCGCAGCTCGTCACCGATCTGCGCGCCAACAAACTCGGCGCGCTTGAGTTCGATGGCACCGGTCTGGCCGGAAGCCTTCAGGGCCTGAACGACCTTCTGCCCAACCTTGTCATCATGGCTTTCGCCCATGCGGATCAGGATATTGGTGTCGGCGCCGAACTTTTGCACGACAACCTTGCCAAAGCCTGCACTCTCAAGCTGCTGACGCACACTATCGACCCGGGGTGCCTGCTCATACTCCAGCTCAATAACTGTACCGCCAGTAAAATCGAGCCCCAGATTGAGCCCCCTGACCGCCAGCGAGATCACCGAAAGCACGATCAGCAGGGCGGAAAAACCCAGTGCAAGTTTTGACTGGGACATGAAACGAATGACTCTTTGCTCACTCATGCGGCCAACGCTCCCTTCTTGCCTCCAATGGACAGCGACTTGATCCGCCGACCGCCATAGATCAGATTGACCAACGCCCTGGACACGGTAATCGAGGTAAACATGGAGGTAATGATACCGATGGACAGAGTAATGGCGAAGCCACGTACCGGCCCCGTTCCCACTGCAAAAAGAATCAGGGATGCGATCAGCGTCGTGATATTGGCATCGAAAATCGAGATGAATGCACGATCATAGCCTGCGTGAATCGCCGACTGCGGTGGCAGGCCATTACGCCATTCTTCCCGGATACGCTCGTAAATCAGAACGTTGGCATCCACCGCCATCCCCACTGTGAGCACGATACCGGCCATGCCAGGCAGCGTGAGCGTAGCGCCGAAGAGTGACATGCAGGCCACCAGAAGGATGACGTTGGCCGCAAGTGCCACATTGGCCACCAGGCCGAAGACGCGATAGTAGAGGATCATGAAAACCAGCACGAGCAAGAAGCCAATAATGATCGACTTCTTCCCGGCCTCGATGTTCTGCTGGCCGAGGCTCGGCCCCACGGTCCGCTCTTCCACGAAGTAAATGGGTGCAGCCAGTGCGCCGGCGCGCAGCAACAGGGCAAGCTCCTGAGCCTCGTAGACGGAATCCAGCCCGGTAATGCGGAAGTCTGCCCCCAGCGCGGACTGAATGGTGGCCAGGCTGATGATCTTCTTCTCGACAAAGCGTTCCTTGACCGGCACTTCACGCCCATCCCTGACTTCATAGCCCGTCGTCCGCTCCTTGTGCTCCACAAACAGAACAGCCATCCGGCGCTTGATTGCATGACGCGTGATACGATTCATCAGGCGGCCACCTTCGGAGTCAAGCGAGATGTTGACCTGCGGCTGGCCATTCTGGTCAAACCCCTGAGAGGCTCGCACGACGGATTCACCGGTAATGATGACATCGCGCTCCAGAACCGCGGTGCGACCCGGGGAGCTGCGAAATTCAAACTGCTCCGTTTCGGAAGCAGGTGCGTCGGGCTTGGCTTCCAGCCTGAACTCCAGGTTTGCCGTCGCGCCAATGACACGCTTGGCGGCTGCGGTATCCTGAACACCCGGCAACTCGACCACGATCCGGTTTCGGCCCTGACGCTGCACCAGCGGCTCCGCCACCCCGAGCTCGTTCACCCGGTTGCGCAGGATGGTCAGGTTCTGTGTGATCGCGTTGTCCTCGATCTCGCGCAGCTGGGCGTCCGGGAGCGTCATGACCAGCCCCGGCAGCCCATCGACTTCCTGCGCCTCAATCACGAACTCCGGGAGATTCTGACGCAGAATGCTGCGTGCGCGATCACGATCGCCCTCACGTCGGAAATTGACACGCAGCGTGGAGCCTTCCCCGACTTCGACAGCCCGATAGCGCAATTTTTCTTCCTGAAGCAGCGTCTTGGTCCGGCTCTGGAACATTTCCAGGCGCTGCTCAACCGCCTTGGCCATATCCACCTCCATCAGGAAGTGCACGCCGCCCCTCAGATCCAGCCCCAGTTTCATGGGCGAGGCGCCGATGGCCTTGAGCCAGTCGGGGGTGGTCGGCACCAGGTTCAGAGCGACGACGTAGTCGTCTCCCAGCGCCCGGGCCAATACGGGCTTGGCAGCCAGCTGATCTTCGTTGGAGTCAAACCGAATGGTGACCCGACGATCCGACAATTCAGGATCGCGATATGCGACACCCGCTTCATCAAGCGACCGGGTCGCACGCTGAAGCGTGCTTTGATCCACAACCGTTGTGGCGCTTGCACCACTGACCTGTATCGCATAATCATCCGGATACAGGTTGGGCAGAGCATATAGCGTACCCAGCGCCAACACGAGTACGATAAGAACATTTTTCCACCAGGGAAAATGGTTGAGCATGACGCCCCCTTTATGAACTACACACCAATGCTCAGGATCAGATGTCCTTGAGCGTTCCCTTCGGCAGCATGGCGGTGATTGCCAGCTTCTGCACTTTGGCCTCCACACCGTCCGCGATTTCCAGGACAACGAAGTCATCCTTGATGCGAACGATACGACCTGCCAGCCCGCCGTTTACCAGCACTTCATCCCCCTTGGACAAACCGCCGATCAACGCCTTGTGTTCCTTGGCACGCTTGGACTGGGGACGCCACACGAGAAAATAGAAGATAAGAACAAAGCCACCCAAAAACAGAATCTGGCTGATGGCGCTGGGGGCGCCGGGCGCCGGCGCAGCTTCGGCAAAAGCAGCAGCAGGCAGAACAGAAAGAAGAATCGTCGCTAGACGCTTGAACATGATGATAGCTCTCCGGAGTCTACGTCAAATCAATCGGGCACGCCGTGTGCCCGTTCCTGATAGAAGTCTTTAACAAAGTCGGACAATGTACCGGCTTCAATGGCATCGCGCAAACCTTTCATCAACCGCTGGTAGTAGCGCAGATTATGCACGGTATTGAGATAGGAACCGAGAATCTCGCCACACTTGTCAAGATGATACAGATACGCACGACTGTAATTCTGACAGGTGTAGCAGTCACAGCCCTCCTCCAGCGGCCGCGTGTCCTGCCGGAAGCGCGCATTGCGAATCTTGAGAGTCCCCCAGCGTGTGAAAAGGTGGCCATTGCGGGCGTTCCGCGTGGGCATGACGCAGTCGAACATGTCCACGCCGCGCAGCACGCTCTCCACGATGTCCTCCGGCTTGCCCACACCCATGAGGTAGCGGGGCTTGTCGTCAGGCATCAGGCCAGGCATGTAATCCAGCACGGCCATCATTTCATCCTTGGGCTCGCCGACAGAGAGCCCGCCAATCGCGTACCCGTCAAACCCGATGTCCGAAAGGCCGGCCAGTGAGGCTTCACGCAGGTTGCGATACATCCCTCCCTGAATGATGCCAAACAGTGCCGAGGGGCTGTCCCCATGCGCCACACGACTGCGCTTTGCCCAGCGCAGGGACAACTCCATGGAAAGCCGGGCTTCCTTTTCTGTGGCCGGATAGGGTGTGCATTCATCGAAAATCATGACGATGTCGGATCCCAGAGCGCGCTGAACTTCCATTGAAGACTCAGGCGTCATGAATACAGGTGAACCGTTCACGGGCGAACGGAACTTGACACCTTCCTCGGTGATCTTGCGCAGATCACCCAGAGAGAACACCTGAAAGCCACCGGAATCCGTCAGGATGGGACCCTGCCACTGCATGAAGTCGTGCAGGTCGCCATGCGCACGAATTACTTCCGTACCCGGACGCAGCATGAGGTGGAAGGTATTGCCCAGAAGAATATGCGCTCCGATATCCCTGACATCATCGGTTCGCACCCCCTTGACCGTGCCGTAGGTACCGACCGGCATGAAGGCAGGCGT
>RFIV01000136.1 GCA_003695085.1 Gammaproteobacteria bacterium | reverse complement strand
GGGATCACCTGCTGGTCATCGCGGCCGTCGCCCTGTGGGCATCCCGCCATGCGCCGGCATATCGTGGCCGTGTCAGCGGACTGTTTCTGGCCACCCTGCTTGGGGGAACAGTTCTGGCCGCAACGCTCGGCACGAGCCTCAATCTCGAATCCATGGTGCTGTCGTCAGTCGTGCTTGCCGGCGGCCTCCTGCTGGCCGGAAAACGATTCGGCCTGATGGCAGCACTGCCGCTCATTGCCGTTTTCGGGGGGCTGCATGGGTACGTTCACGGCCAGGAACTGGCAGGACATCCAGCAGCCTTCGTGGCAGGCATGCTGCTTGCGACAGCCGCCATCCAGGGCTCGGTATTCGCCCTGTCTCACACACTCCGCACATACTGGGTCAAATCGGCTGGTGCGGCTACAGCACTGTCCGGCCTGCTTGCACTCATCGGAGGCTGAGCGGGTATGCTGGCTCCCCGGCAAGTCGCCGAGCGATGGACAGTCCACGGCCAGGTCCAGGCCGTGGGCTTTCGTCCGTTCATCTTCAGGCTCGCCCGTCGACTGGGCCTGAGGGGAAGTGTGGCGAATACGGGAGCCGGCGTTGACATTCACCTGCAAGGCGCACCGGAGGATCTGGAACGCTTTCACGCCTGCTTTCTGAGAGAGCTGCCCCCGGCTGCACGCATTGACACGCTTGAACGACAGCCAGCGCCCTGGCAGGCGCTCGACGAAGACTTCTCCATTCAGACTACCGGGGGGGGCACCATCGAGGCCCACGTCCCGGCCGATCTGCCCGTTTGTGAAAATTGCCTGCGGGAGCTGTTTGACCCGGCGGACCGGCGCTATCGGTACCCGCTGATCAACTGCATGCACTGCGGCCCACGCTATACGCTGATTCGCAAGTTGCCCTATGACCGGCCTCACACCACCATGTCCGGTTTCGAGTTGTGTGATGCCTGCCGGCAGGAGTACGAAGACCCGGACAATCGCCGCTTCCACGCAGAACCCATTGCCTGCGCCGAGTGCGGCCCGGGCCTTCGCTTCGTGGATGCGGGGGGCAACACCCTGACCTCAACCGATGCCGCCCTGACCGCTGCCGTGGAATTGCTGAGAGGAGGCGGCATCGTTGCCGTCAAGGGTGTGGGCGGTTACCACCTCATGGCTGACGCCAATCGGCCCGACACCGTCGCGCACCTGCGGGAACGCAAGAGGCGCCCCGACAAGCCCTTTGCGGTCATGGCCCTGAATACATTGTCGGCACAACGCTGGGTTCGACTGGATGCGTCGACAGAGACCGCCCTGAGCAGTACCCTGCGCCCGATTGTCCTGGCACCCGCGCTTGCACTGCCCGAGGGTGTAGCTCCCGGGATGGACCACCTGGGGCTGGTGCTGCCCCAGACGCCCCTGCAGTACCTGATTTATCATCACTGGCTCGGTCAGCCCCGCGGGTTGGACTGGCTGACCCGATCCGACGCTCCGCTGTTCATCTTGACCAGTGCCAACCTCAGTGGTGAACCCCTGATTCACGATGATCAACAGGCGCTGGACAAACTCGGGCACCTGGCAGATGGCTGGTTGCTGCATGATCGTCCGATCTACCAGCGCTGCGATGACCCCGTAGTGCAGACCGAACCGGAACAGGCGCCCATACTGCTGCGACCCGGACGCGGCACGGCGCCCACTGTGTTGACGGGCTACCATGAACTGACGCCGATGCTGGCACTGGGTGCGCACCTCAAGACTACCGTCGCACTCAGCCGCCCCCGCGACATCCTGCTCAGCCAGTACGTCGGCGACCTGGATCATCCCGATACCTGCCGCGCACTCGACCAGCTGGCAGATCATCTGACCACCACCTATAGCCACCAGCCGCAGGTGATTGTCTGCGACCGGCATCCGGATCTGTACAGTACGCGTCTTGCCGAGGCGCTGGCCGAGCGCTTTGACGCGGATACGGTCAGAGTGCCCCATCACACCGCCCACCTGGGGGCCGTCATGGCCGAGCATGGACGCACGTCCCCGACACTCGGCCTCATTCTCGACGGGTTCGGTTATGGCGAAGATGGCGGCTACTGGGGCGGTGAACTTCTGTACTGGACGGGCCACGGTGTCCGACGGCTGGGACACCTTGATCTGCTGCCCTTGCCCGGCGGAGATGCCGCCGCTCGAGAGCCCTGGCGACTGGCGATCGCCGCACTCTGCGGACATCCTGAGCAGCACTGGCCCGAGCACCTGGCTGAGCACGCGATGGCCGATCTGATGCGGCAGTGGGCCAGCCATGTGCGCACACCCCGCACATCCAGCGCAGGCCGCTGGTTCGATGCCGTGACCAGCCTGCTGGGCCTGTGTCAGACGCAGAGCTTTGAAGGCCAGGCTCCCCAATGGCTGGAAGCCTGCGCACGCCGGTATACGGGCACCCTGCCTGACTGCCCGGCAGCAGACATCACACCGGAACGTCTCCCTGTTCAGGACTTGATTCCTGTGCTGCTGTCGGTGCAGAAGCATCTGGGGACAGAAGCGGCCGCCGCAGCCTTCCATCACTGGCTGGCACAGCGTCTGGCCGCATGGGCCGAAGCCGGCGCCGCCGCGACCGGCGTGTCCACCCTGGCCATCAGTGGCGGATGCTGGATGAACCGCCTGCTCACCCGGGCATTCCGCAGTGCACTGCCTGCTCATCTGAACGTGCTCGAACCGCGCCGGATTCCCGCCAATGACAGTGGTTTGTCTGTCGGGCAGATCTGGGCAGCCCATTTCGGAGGTTATTGATCATGTGTCTGGCCATGCCAGCAGAAGTACTGGAAATTCTGCCCGAAACGCAGGAGGCCGTCGTCAACCTGGGGGGTGCACGCAAGACGGTTTCCGTGGCCCTGCTGGATACGGTAGAGCCTGGTGACTACGTGATCGTGCACGTAGGATACGCGCTCAACCGGATCGATCCGGACGAGGCGCGCAAGACACTGGCCCTGTTTGAGGAGGGACAGCGTGAAATACGTGGATGAGTACCGCGACGCCCAGGCCGCCCGCCACATTGCCGCACGGATTCGGGAGGAAGCCCGCCCGAACCGGGCCTATCACTTCATGGAATTCTGTGGGGGGCATACCCACGCCATCTTTCGTTACGGCATACCGCGGCTCCTGCCGGACAATGTACGCATGATTCACGGCCCGGGTTGCCCGGTCTGCGTCTTGCCCATGCACCGTGTGGACCTGGCCATTGAGCTGGCCCACCAGCCCGGCGTGATCCTCTGCACTTACGGCGACATGATGCGGGTGCCCGGCTCCCGAAAGCGCAGTCTGCTGACCGCCCGCGCAGAGGGTGCGGATGTGCGCATGGTCTATTCGGTCAATGACGCCCTGACGCTGGCCCGCCAGCATCCTGACCGAACGGTTGTCTTCTTCGCCATCGGCTTCGAGACAACGACCCCCCCCACCGCCGTGGCCCTGCACACCGCCCGGCGGGAAAAGCTGAGCAACTTCCTGGTGTTCTGCAATCACGTGCTGACCCCTTCCGCCATCACCGCCATTCTCGAATCACCCGAGCTGAGGGAACTGGGCACCCTGAAGCTGGACGGGTTCATCGGGCCGGCCCATGTCAGCACCGTCATTGGCAGTCAGCCCTACCGGTATTTTGCCGAGGAATATCACAAGCCGGTGGTGATCGCCGGCTTTGAGCCGCTCGATGTGCTGCAAGCCATTCTCATGTTGATCCGGCAAGTGAATGAAGGCCGCGCCGAGGTGGAAAACGAGTTCAGCCGGGCCGTTACGGAAGGGGGCAATGACCGCGCCAAGGCGCTGGTTGCCGACGTCTTCGAACTGCGCAAGTCCTTCCTCTGGCGAGGTCTGGGTCAGGTTCCCTATAGCGGGCTGCGCATCAAGGCCGACTATCGTGATCATGACGCCGAGGCCCGCTTCCGGCTGGATGTCCCGGTGGCTCGCGAGAACAAGGCCTGCGAATGTCCGGCCATCCTCCGGGGTGTCAAGGCTCCGCGGGACTGCAAGCTGTTTGGCACGGTCTGTACGCCGGAAAACCCCATCGGCTCCTGCATGGTGTCCTCGGAAGGCGCCTGTGCAGCCTATTACACGTACGGTCGGTATATGGAGACCACTCATGAGTCGTAAACCACTCCAGGGACGCATCGAAATGTCTCACGGAGGCGGCGGGCGCGCCATGGCCGATCTGATCGACCATCTGTTTCTGGAGGCCTTCGACAATCCCTGGCTGCGTCAGCTGAATGATCAGGCAAGCCTGGACGCGCCCAACGGGCGGATTGTCATGGCGACCGACGCGCACGTCATTTCACCGCTGTTCTTTCCGGGAGGTGACATCGGCAGCCTGTCAGTACATGGCACGGTCAACGATGTGGCACTGTCCGGTGCGGTCCCGCGTTACCTGTCAGCCTCGTTCATTCTTGAAGAAGGCCTGAGCATTGCAGACCTGCAGCGGATCGTGCATTCCATGGCCGATGCAGCCCGAGAAGCAGGTGTCGCCATTGTCACCGGGGATACCAAGGTCGTCGAGCGCGGCAAGGGCGACGGCGTGTTCATCACCACGACAGGTGTAGGCGTCCTGGAAGCCGATACAGCCTGGTCGCCCTCTGCCATTCGCCCAGGCGACAAGCTGATCCTGACCGGCACTCTCGGTGATCACGGCATCACCATCCTGTCTCTGCGTGAAGGCCTGAACTTTGATACGGACCTGACTTCGGACACCCAGTCTCTCAACCACCTCATACAGAGTCTGTCCCCCTGGTTCGGAGACATTGTCACCATGCGCGATCCCACGCGGGGGGGACTTTCTGCGGTGCTGAACGAGTGGGCACGTGCAGCCGGTTGCGGTTTCGTGATAGAGGAGCAGGCCCTGCCGATTCGTGAGTCCGTGCGAGGTGCCTGCGATTTTCTGGGGCTGGATCCCCTGCATATTGCCAATGAGGGCAAAGCCGTGATTGCCTGCAGGCCCGAAGTCGCCGAGGCACTGCTTGCCGCGATCAAGGCGCGCCCGGAAGGACGAGATGCTGCGATCATAGGCGAAGCCGTCGCTGATGAACGTCAGTTCGTGCGCATGCATACCGCCTTCGGCGGAGAGCGCATGGTGGACTGGCTGAGTGGAGAACAACTGCCGCGGATCTGCTGATGCGAATACTTCTGCTTTGTCACAGCTTCAACAGCCTTACTCAGGCCGTGCATGCCCGCCTTCGCGAACTGGGGCACACCGTATCCGTGGAATATGACATTCATGATGCGGTTACGGAAGAAGCGGTAAGCCTGTTTGCGCCCGACGTCATCGTGGCGCCCTTTCTCAAACGTGCCATTCCCGCATCCGTCTGGCAACACGTACCCTGCCTGATCATTCACCCCGGCCCTCCGGGCGACCGGGGCCCTAGCGCACTGGACTGGGCCATTCTCAAGGGCCACGAGCACTGGGGTGTTACCGTCCTGCAAGCCGTGGAGGAGATGGATGCCGGCCCCGTCTGGGCCTGGCGACCGGTCGCTCTGTATTCCGAACGAAAGGGCGCCTTGTATCGCAACCGCATCGTTCCCGCAGCGCTGTCAGCACTGGAAGAGGCGCTGGAAAGGCTGCAGGCGGGTGCATCTCCGGTTCCGGCAGACGCCTTCATGTCGGACCTGCCACAGGTCACCGGCTGGCAGCCGCCAATGAAACAGGCGGACCGTGCCATTGACTGGTCACGGGATGATACCGCCACCGTCCTGCGCAAAATCCACAGTGCCGACGGCTGGCCCGGTCTGCTTGACGACAGCGAAGCAGAACCCGTTTACCTGTTCAATGCGTGTGCCGTCGCAGATTTGCACGGAGCGCCCGGAACCTGGATCGGACAACAGGACGGGGGCTTTTTCCGTGCAACCCGGGATGGAGCAGTATGGATTGGACATATGCGTGCGCGCCCCAACAGCACGGATGTGCCCACCCTCAAGCTGCCCGCCACGCAGGTGCGCCCGGATCTTGCCGCCAGCCTGCCAGAACTGACGCATCTGCCATCTCTTGTGCGCTATGAAGAAAAAGAAAACGTGGGAATCCTGCACTTTCCGTTCTACAACGGCGCCATGCGTGAGACCGACTGCCGCGCTCTGGAGGAGGCTGTTACGCGGGCACTGACGCGCCCCATCAAGGTGCTGGCCCTGGCTGGTGGTCCCGAATTCTTCTCCAACGGCATTCACCTGTACGACATCGAGACTGCCGAGAGCCCGGCGGAAGCCTCCTGGCAGACCATACAAGCGATGGATGACCTGTGCGAAAGGCTGCTCAAGGCAGATTCCGTGCTCACGGCCAGCCTGCTTCAGGGCAATGCCGGGGCTGGTGGGTTCTTCATGGCCCTGACCGCAGACGCCCTTTGGGCCCGGGACGGAGTGATTCTCAACCCACACTACCGCAACATGGGCAATCTGTATGGCTCGGAGTACTGGACCTACACCCTGCCCCGACGGCTCGACGAAGAGGCCGCCTTGAAGCTGGCGGATGCGCGATTGCCGCTCAATGCGCAGCAGGCGCTGAATACAGGACTGCTGGATGCCATCGGGCCGGCCACACATTCGGTATTCATGGACTGGGCCTGGACGAACTTGCTCCGCCTGAGCGAAGATCCCTCACTCCCCGTCCAGCTTGAAGCAAAACGGAACCGCCTGAAGGACGATGCGGAAAGGATTGCGCGTTGTCGCGCGCAGGAGCTGGCGCACATGCACCAGAATTTCTTCGGGTTCGATCCGTCCTATCACTTCGCCCGCTACCATTTCGTTCACAAGATCCCCAAATCGCGCACGCCAAGATATCTGGCGATCCACCGCTGACGTTCCTCGCATACAAAAACCCCCCTCAAAAGGAGGGGGGTTTTTGCGGAACGGGCACCACTGGAGCCCGTTACCCGGCCGAGACTCAGACACGCTCCCAAACGGTTGCGATACCCTGGCCCAGGCCGATACACATGGTGGAAACACCCAGCGTACCCCCCTTCTGCTGCATGACGTTCAGCAGCGTGGTGGAGATACGTGCGCCGGAGCAGCCCAGCGGGTGACCCAGTGCAATGGCGCCCCCGTTCAGGTTTACCTTCTCGTCCATCACGTCCAGCAGCTTGAGATCCTTCAGTACCGGCAGGGACTGCGCGGCAAAGGCTTCATTCAGCTCCCAGAAGTCGATGTCCTCAACAGACAGCCCTGCACGCTTGAGCGCCTTGCGGGTTGCCGGGACCGGACCGTAGCCCATGATGGCGGCATCCACACCGGCAACTGCCATGGCACGGATTTTCGCAATCGGGGTCAGCCCCAGCGCCTTGGCCCGCTCGTAGGACATCAGCAGCATGGCCGAAGCACCGTCCGTCAGCTGAGAAGAGGTACCCGCGGTGACGGTACCGTTCTTCGGATCGAATGCCGGACGCAGCTGGCCCAGGCTTTCCACGGTCGTTTCCGGACGAATGGTTTCGTCCTTGTCGATCAGGGTCAGCACACCGTTCTCATCCAGACCTTCGATCGGCACGATCTCGTTCTGGAAGCGACCTTCCAGAGTGGCCTCGTGCGCCAAGCGGTGAGACCGTGCACCAAACTCATCCTGCATCTGACGCGAAATCCCGTGCATCTTCGCCAGCATTTCTGCGGTCAGGCCCATCATGTTGGACGCCTTGGCAGAGTACTTGGACGCCGCCGGGTTGTGGTCAAAACCCTTGGTCATGGGCACGTGTTGCATGTGCTCGACACCGCCCACCACAAACACATCACCCTGGTTGGTCATGATGGCCTGTGTTGCGGTATGGATGGCCGTCATGGCCGAGCCACACAGGCGGTTGACCGTCTGGGCACCTGCAGTAATGGGCACGCGTGTCATCAGGGAGATCTGACGGGCAACGTTGAAGCCCTGCTCCAGGGTCTGGTTCACACAGCCCCAGATCACATCTTCCACTTCTTTCGGATCAGCTGCTTCGTTGCGCTCGAACAGGGCTTCGATCAGTGCCGCAGACAGGTCTTCCGCGCGAACATTCCGGAAACAGCCATTCTTGGCCCGCCCCATCGGGGTACGTACGCAATCGACAACGACAACGTCTCTAGGATTAAGGCTCATACTTTACTCTCCGTTCGGAATTCTCTGTTAGCGGTTAACCGTGGAAGGTCTCGCCCTTCTTCGCCATTTCACGCAGACGCTCGGTCGGCTGATACAGCGGCCCCAGGTCAGCGTACTTGTCTGCGATCTCGCAGAACTTCGCCACACCGATTTCGTCGATGTAACGCAGTGCACCGCCACGGAACGGAGGGAAGCCGATGCCGTAGATCAGGCCCATGTCTGCTTCAGCAGCGGTTTCAACGATGCCGTCTTCCAGGCAGCGAACGGTCTCGATGCACAGCGGCACCATCATGCGCTCGATGATTTCCTCATCGGAGAAGTCACGCTGCTCGCCCTGGACACGCTTGACCAGCTCGTAGGCCGTCTCGTCGGAGACTTTCTTCTTCTTGCCCTTCTTGTCGAGCTCGTACTTGTAGAAGCCCTTGTCGGTTTTCTGACCAAAACGCTTCTCTTCAAACATCACGTCAATGATGGTCGTGCCTTCGTGCTTCATGCGATCCGGGAAGCCTTCGGCCATGACGCCACCCGCGTGATGCGCAGTGTCCATACCCACAACGTCGAGCAGGTAGGCCGGGCCCATGGGCCAGCCGAACTTTTCCATGACCTTGTCAACTTTCTGGAAGTCGGCACCGTCGCGGATCAGGCCAATGAAGCCACCGAAGTACGGGAAGAGGATACGGTTGACCAGGAATCCCGGGCAGTCATTGACGACGATCGGCGTCTTGCCCATCTTCTTGGCGTACGCCACAGTTGTGGCAATCGCACGCTCGCTGGTCTTCTCGCCGCGAATGACCTCAACCAGCGGCATCAGCGGCACCGGGTTGAAGAAGTGCATGCCGCAGAAGTTTTCCGGACGCTTGAGGTTCTTGGCCAGCAGGCTGATGGAAATGGTGGAGGTATTGGAGGTCAGGATGGTGTCCTCGCGTACCGCATCTTCCACTTCGCGCAGGACGATGTCCTTCACCTTCGGGTTTTCGACAACCGCCTCGACCACGAGATCCACGTTACCAAAGTCACCGTAGTTCAGGGTCGGCACGATGTTGTTCAGCGTGTCAGCCATCTGCTCCGGTGTCATGCGCTTCTTGGCAACGCGCTTGGCCAGCAGTGTCTTGGCTTCGTCCAGTCCGGCCTTGAGGCCCGCCTGATTGATGTCCTTCATGAGGATCGGCGTGCCCTTGTAGGCAGACTGGTAAGCAATACCGCCACCCATGATGCCGGCACCCAGTACGGCCGCCTGCTTCACGTCACCGGCCTGCTCGTCATAACCCTTGGCCTTCTTCTTGACGATCTGGTCGTTCAGGAACAGGCGCACCAGGTTACCGGCAACCGGCGTCTTGGCCATCTTGGCAAAGCCCTTGGCTTCCACTTCAATCGCCTTGTCACGTGCCAGCGCCGCATGCTTCTGCATGGTCTTGATGGCTTCGACCGGAGCCGGGTAATGACGCCCTGCCTGACCGGCCACAAAGCCCTTGGCGGTTTCGAAGCACATCATGCTTTCCATCGCGTTCAGCTTCAGCTTGCCGGTCTTCTCGGCGCGGCGGGCCTTGTAGTCGACCTTGCCTTCGATAGCGTTCTTGCACAGCTGAACCGCTGCGTCGAACAGCTGATCAGGCTCTACCACCGCATCGACAGCGTGTTCCTTCAGAGCCTTCTCAGGCCTGTTCTCACTGCCCATGCAGATCCATTCGATCGCGTAGTCCGCACCGATCAGGCGAGACAGACGCACGGTGCCGCCGAAGCCCGGGAAGATGCCCAGCTTGACTTCCGGCAACCCCACCTTGGCCTTGGTGGACATGACACGATAGTCAGTCGCCAGACACATCTCGAAACCGCCGCCCAGTGCCAGGCCATTGATGGCTGTGACTGTCGGGAACGGCAGGTCTTCAATGTCGTTGAAGATGGCATTGGCCTGAAGGTTGTTTGCAACCAGCTCCTCTTCCGGACCGGCAAAGAGTTCCTGGAATTCGGTAATATCGGCGCCTACGATAAAGGCGTCCTTGGAGCTGGTGACTACCAGGCCCTTGACGTCCTTCGCGGACTTGAGTGCGTCAGTGGCTTCACGCAGTTCCGAAAGCGTCAGGCGATTGAATTTGTTGACAGACTCGCCCTGCAGATCGAAGTTCAGCACTGCAATGCCGTCTTCGTGCATTTTGACCGTGATGGCTTTACCTTCGTAAATCATCAACTGTTCTCCAAGCATGTTTTACTGATTGACGCACCGGAGGCGGCTAGCAACGACCGTCGAATGTGGTGCGACCCTTCTCCTGAGCATGGTCTAACCCGAGTGATGATTGAACCAGAATTCATACGCTCGTTTGAATTAGGTCTGCACACCATGAAAAAAAACGCGCAATTTGTCAATCAAAACCCTTCACTTTTTAAGTATTCCCACGGATACCTCACCTGCAAACAACCGCATTACAAGCACTTACATTTTTCACTTAGAATCAGGCCGAAAAACTGCTAGGATGACGGCTGAGGATTTTTGGCAGGCAGAGCCCTCTTTCAATGACGGTTCCTTGACAACCCCCTTACGCTCATCGGGGTCAGACCCGCCTGCCAGAGGTTCTTTCCAACAAAAACAACGCCAAGAGAGTATGAACACAATGAGAAAACGCAATGCCCTGCATCGCCTGCTCCAAGGCAGTGTAGCGCTATTCGTCACCTGTCTGCTCGCTCTGCCCTCTGCCCTGGCTCTGACACCAGAGCAAGCCAAACCCATCATGGACGGCCTGCATCTGGTTCGGGTTCACAGTTATCAGGCCATCAACGCCTTCTACAGTTTCAGTCTGTCACCCGGTGACAAGTCTGCCCTCGCGGATGTCCGTGACGAAATCAATCAGGTCAACGGCCAGATGAACAGGCTGGAGTCCCTGGAAGGTGTGGTGGACATTCAGGGCACCCTGTCGGAGCTCAGCGCCAAGTGGCAGGCCTACAAGGAACTGCTCAACACCAACGTCAATGATGTGGTGGAGCAGGGCTACCCTGACCTGCGCCTGGTCAGCGACATGGCTCAGCTGAATGTGGACATGAACGAAATAGCCGCACGGGCCTACCGGGAAGCACGGGAAAAATCCGGCTACAATCCGCGTGATGAGGTGGAACTGATTCGCCAGTCCATTTATCTGCTCGAGTCGATGATGACCAAGTATTCCGCCCGCAGTGCCTCAAATGTTGCGCAGGTCTTCCAGGGCGCGGATACAGAAAAGCCCATCGACGAACAGGCCCGACTGCTGGACAAGAATCTGGAAAAACTGGCCAGGCTGGATCTGCCACCCGAGCTGGTAAAACGCCGGGACAAGGTGCAGGCACAATGGGCCTTCATCCGCAACTCGTACATCAATTACAACGAGAACAACGTGTTCTATGTGGTCAACCGATATTCCAAACGTATCGTCAAGCACATGAATGCGATGCTGGAGGCGCTGGAGGCCGAGGCGTAAGACTCAGCACCTGCTGGCATACAGCCTCGACAGCCGCCTCAACGGGCGGCTGCTCGTTCCAGACGACACCCGCGTAACCGTCTCCCCACTCCAGCCAGCCTCGCCCCTGCCCCTGCAGTTTCTCCTCCAGGACGGGCGGCCAGGCCTGCCGCTGTCGAGACGCCAGCTCATTGGCTACCGGCCGGTAATAGAGATAGTACACTTCGCCGTCCGCTCCCTCGCCCTCAGGCAAATCCTGAGCAAAAAGCCGCCTCACCCTGACGCCCCGAGCAATGGCGGCCTGCCGCACAGCCATTCGGCGCCGCTCAGCCGGCCCCGGCACCAGCCACATCAGACTCCCCACAATCGCCAGAAGCGCCAGCGCCACCCATAAACCGACCATTCTTTGACCTGCCTCACTTGATCCTGCCCGACAAAGCCCTATTGTGTAACCATGAGCATTCGAAAACAAAGGGAGCCTGAGCATGTACTCAAAAATATTGGTCGCGGTTGATGCCACGGACGAAAGTCGCCAGGTCGTTGAAAAGGCGGCATACATAAAACGCCAGACTGGCGCGGCCATCACGCTGCTGCACGTGGTAGAGCCCATTGCCTACGCTTACGGGGGGGACATTCCCCTGGATATCGGCGATATCCAGAAGCAAATCGAAGACAACGCCCGCCAGCAGCTCGCTGAACTGAACAACCGGTTTGAGCTGGATGCGGACATCGAGGTAACGGTGGGTCGCCCGGAGGCGGAAATTCACCGGTTGGCGGAAGAGCGCGAAGTCGGCCTGATCGTGGTCGG
>RFIV01000012.1 GCA_003695085.1 Gammaproteobacteria bacterium | reverse complement strand
TCCTGCGGCACTTCCAGGAATTGCTCGTCGAAGCGGCCCTTGATGGCTACCGGCCATTCGTTCAGTGCGGTGACTTCATCCAGCAGGGCGTCGTCAATCACCGCCTGCCCGCCGGTATCCCGGGCGATGGCCGTGACCTGCTCGAAAATGGAGGCCCGGCGTTCGGCAAAATCGGCCAGAACGTATCCCTTGTCCTTCAATACTGACGGGTAGTCGGCTGGTGTCCGCAGTTCGAGGGCTTCGGGGGCATGATAGCGGTGGCCGCGAGTCGTTCGACCGGCCTTCAGCCCCAGTACCTCGCAGTCCACCACCTGATCGCCCAGCAGCATGACTACCCAGTGCGCCGGACGCACGAATTCCACGCGAGAAGCGCCCCAGCGCATGCGCTTGGGAATGGGCAGTGCATCCAGCGCCTTTTCCACGATACCCGGCAACAATGCCGATGCCGGCTCACCCGGCTGCGTGCTGCGGTAGGCGACCCACTTGCCCTTGTCTGTCTCGAGCGCGATCAGGTCTTCCACGCGGGCTTTGCAGGAACGTGCAAAACCTTCGCAGGCCTTGGTGGGAGTGCCGTCTTCATTGAACGCGGCGGCCCAGGCCGGACCCCTGCGTTCCAGTGTCTGGTCAGGCTGTTGCGTGGACAGCTTTTCGACCTTGACGGCCAGACGGCGTGGTGCGGCGTAGACATGAACGCTGCCATACGCCAGCCGTGCGTTGTCGAGCCCGGCACGAATGCCCTCGCCCAGTGCCTGTGACAGGCTGAGCAAGGCCTTGGGCGGCAGTTCTTCGGTTCCCAGTTCAAACAGCAAATCAGCCACCTGCATCATGCCTTCTCCTCATTTGCCTGAATCACTTCGTTACGCAGGGTTTCGGGTGCCAGCGGGAAACCCCGTTTCAGACGGCTGTCGAAATACGCTTGCGCGACCGCCCGGGCCAGTGTGCGCACGCGCAGGATGAAGCGCTGACGCTCGGTGACGGAAATGGCATGCCGGGCATCCAGCAGGTTGAAGGTATGGGACGCCTTGAGCACCATTTCATAGGCCGGCAGGGGCAGGCCCTTTTCCATCAGGCGCTGGCTGTCGGCTTCGCATTGATCGAACAGCTTGAACAGGAAGTCCGTGTCGGCTTCCTCGAAGTTGTAGGTGGACATCTCCACCTCATTCTGATGAAAGACATCACCGTAGGTCACATCGCCATCCGGACCGTGGGTCCAGACCAGGTCATAGACGCTGTCGACGCCCTGCAGATACATGGCAATGCGTTCCAGTCCGTAGGTGATTTCGCCCGTTACCGGATAGCATTCCAGGCCACCCACCTGCTGGAAATAGGTAAACTGGGTCACCTCCATGCCGTTGAGCCAGACTTCCCAGCCCAGTCCCCAGGCGCCGAGTGTCGGAGATTCCCAGTTGTCTTCTACAAAGCGGATGTCATGCACCAGCGGGTCGATCCCCAGTGCACGCAGGGAGTCCAGATACAGCTCCTGAATATTGTCCGGAGACGGCTTGAGCACCACCTGGAACTGATAGTAGTGCTGCAGGCGATTCGGGTTTTCACCGTAGCGGCCATCTGTCGGACGACGGCTGGGCTGAACGTAAGCCGAACGCCAGAACTCGGGGCCAATGGCTCTCAGAAAGGTGGCCGGATGAAAGGTCCCTGCCCCCACTTCCATATCCAGCGGCTGCAGGATGACACAGCCTTGCTGTGCCCAGTATTGCTGTAACGCCAGGATCAGGCCCTGGAACGTTGAAATATCAGGTTGATTCGTTTGACTCACGGCCTCACCACTTTGTCTGAACCTGTTTGCCTTGTAGAATAAAACGCCTGATTATACCGTGCGTACCGACCCATTGCAGCCGCCCGGCGCGGCAGGTTTCAAGATTCTGTGACTCAGACACCCGCTTCCGCTCAAGAACATGCCCTGCTTCGGCTCTTTCGCTGGATCGGAGGGCGCTCGCTGACCTCCTTGCGTCGTTTTGGCCGCTTCATGGGCAATGTGCTCTATCTTTCCGGCCGTGGTCCGGCCCGGGTGACCCGGATCAATATCGGATTGTGCTTTCCGGAGCTGACGGATGCGCAACAACGCGCGCTGACCCGGGCGTCCTTGCAGGAAACCGCGATCACCGGTCTGGAGGTGGCCTGGGCCTGGACCCAGCCGGTGGAGACGGTGCTGGGCCAGATCCGGGAGGTGGATGGTGACGTGACGCCGGATGAAAACGGTCTGATCGTGCTGGCGCCCCATCTGGGCAATTGGGAGGTGTTGGGCCTGTGGCTGGGACAGACTCAGGCGCAGATGGCCAGCCTGTATGCACCGCCCAATCAGCCCTGGCTGGAACCCTTCATGCGTCAGGCCCGTGAACGCAGTGGTGCGACCCTGCATCCGACCGATCGGCGTGGGGTACTGCAATTGTCCCGATGCTTGAAGGCCGGCGGTACCGTGGGCATCCTGCCGGATCAGGAGCCGGATTTCGGCTCCGGCGAGTTTGCCCCCTTCTTTGGTATCCCGGCCAACACCATGACATTGGCCGTCAAGCTGGCGCAGAAGACGGGAGCACGGGTGCTGGCGGTGGCCGCGCTTCGCTGCCCGGGAGATGACGGGTTTCGAATCATTGCCCGGTCTGTGGATGAATCCATTTACGCACCGGACCTTTCGCAGGCACTACGCGCCATGAACCGGGCGGTGGAGGCGTTGGTGCGTGAGGCGCCGGCGCAATACCAGTGGGAGTACAAACGCTTCAAGCGCCGGCCGGACAACCGGTTGCCGCACGTCTACGACAACCGGCGCCGGCCGCACGGCTAGCGAAAATCCAGACTGCCCTGTCCGGGTGTAATGGACACCTGAGTGGATTTGAGGGAGTTGGCTGCCAGCCGGTTGAGCTGGTAAACGGTTTGCCGGTCGGTAGCGGTCGTACTCTTGACTTCCAGCAACAGGCGCTCCTTGTTTGACAGATCCACTTCCACCACTTCCGAGACTGTGGAAGTTGAACCATAGGTCGCGTATGTGTAAGGCGCCAGATCGCTGGCCGTAATGTCCACGGTCACCGGATCCATCCACATCAGTGCCCTGTAGGACTGCCCTGAGTAAGGGTCGTTATCACCGTCCGCATTGGGGTCAACCAGTTGATGCAACAGCAGAGCCGTGTCAGTTCCGCCCTCTCCGAGAGTCTGAATACTCACCCACCGCGCAGTGGCGAGAGAGGCATCCGTTTGACTGGTCTCTGCCCAGACATGGGCCGTGAAATCGCTGCCATCATGGGTGTTGTAAAACAGTCGCCCGTTCAGTGCAGCCACATCCGACCGGGCATCCTGGGAGGCGACCGTGTACAGTGTCCCGCTGCTGCGGTCAATGGCGACCAGACTGTCCTGGCCGCCGTTTTGTCCGTAAAGATAGACATAGGCAGCGCTGGTTGCGGCGATGGTCTGGGGGGTATCCAGACTGGCTGAGACGTCTGCCAGCGTGTTGACGTTGCCGCTTTCATCCAGAAGGATGAGCTGGGTGCCATCCAGAGCCAAAAGCGTCTCGCCATCCTGAGCCAGGGCGGTGGGAGTAGCGGAGAGCGTATCGACGATGGTCGCTGTACCCTGATTATTGGTCACGAGCTCAGGTGGAACGTCATAGACAACACTATCCAGCACGAGCCAGAAGTGGCCGTCCTGCCGCAGGAAAATGTTCAGCTGGCCACTGGTGCCGGAGAGACTGGCAGTCTGGTCGCCTGCTGCATTGTAGAAAACCACGCTGGCACCGCTGGTCACGGCGAATCCTGCCAGACTGCCATCCGTAGTGTTGAGTGGCATGCCACTGAAGCGGTGGGCGCTGCTGGCTGCCGGCGTGTCGGTGGGGGCAGCGTCTCCGGCCACCTGAACGTAACTGTCGTCCGGGGTGCCGCAGGTCGCATCCGTACCCGGCAGGCGCAGCACAATCTGCAGACCTGCCAGACCCACGGCAGTCTGATAGCCCGAGAGGCCGTTATCACAGACGGTGTTGCTGAAGGTGGACATTTGGGCGGGCGTCTCGGTGACCGGGTCAAGGCGATACAATCGGCCGCCGTCCTCCATGAATGCCCAGGCAGAAGTGCTTCGCCCCTCGCCCAGATTCAGTACCGGTCGATAGAACTGGGCATTGGTGCTCTTGTTGAGCGGCGTCAGGTTGTTGGTGGCGTATTCGAGCTGAAAGAGGGTCTTGTTCCCGCTATCGCTGGTGAGCTGGAAATAGCCATAGTCCACGGCCGGAAAGTCGGCCACGGTCAGGGTGATCTGTTCCTTGGGTTCCGGGGCGGCCGCCTTGGGGGCTTCCGGCGGGGCACCGTCATCACTGCAGGCAGCCAGTGACAGTAACAGGCCCAGTGCGGTCAGGGTCCGGGTTCCGATATCCATGCAAACGTCCGATCTGTGACAGAATGTATCTGTACTTTACCGGAAGCCCGTGCTTGATTTTTTGAACCATTGCCCCGTTTTGCACAAAAAGCGGCTTCTGGTCGCTGTCAGCGACGCCAGAAGGCCGGTGTGAACAGGACCAGCAGGGTAAATACTTCGAGGCGACCCAGAATCATGGCGAAACTGAGCACCCATTTGGCGGCATCGGGGATGTTGCCATAATGGGCGGCGACTTCGCCAAGACCGGGCCCCAGGTTGTTGAGGGTTGCCGCAACTGAAGACCAGGCAGTAACCTGATCCAGCCCGAGTGCCAGCAACACGATCAGCATCAGGGCAAACATGAACATGTAGACGGAGAAAAAGCCCCACACGGCTTCCAGCACGCGTTCGGAGACGACGCGCCGTCC
>RFIV01000135.1 GCA_003695085.1 Gammaproteobacteria bacterium | reverse complement strand
TGCTTGGGCAGGTCCAGGAGCAGGACCCCGAGAAACGCTGGAACGAAACGCTGGCACATCTTGCCCGGGCGATCCCGGTGTGTGACATCGAAAAAAAATCGGGACCCCGAGCCGTCGCCTTGCTGGGGCCGACCGGGGCGGGCAAGACGACAACGCTGGCCAAGCTGGCAGCACGGCATATTCGTGAACATGGGCGGGAAGGGCTGGTTCTGGTCACGACAGACCGCTTCAGAGTGGCAGCTGCGGGTCAACTGCAGGCGCTGGGCAAGCTGTTGGGTGTGCCGGTGCATGTCGTGGGGGAAAAACAGCGCCTGGCCACCGTGCTGGATGAGCTGATCCGACCCCGCCTGGTGCTCATCGATACGGCGGGTCTGACGGCGTCTGATCCCAACGGGGTCACACAGCTTCGCGAGCTGGCAGAGTGTCCTCACCACATCGAAAAATATCTTGTGATTTCAGCAGTTAGCCAGGCGCAAGTCATGAAATCAAACTATCATTACTATAAAATGCCCGGACTTTCTGGCTGCATGATCACAAAAGTGGACGAAGCCTGTACTCTCGGGCAGGCGTTGGAGCTGAGTATTCAGGAACACTTGCCCGTGGCCTGCTACACTGATGGGCAGAATGTTGCGAGGGATTATCATCCGGCATCAGGCCATGCCCTGGTGGCGAGGGCGGTAGCACTGGCACGGCAGATGAAAGAGCAGGCGCCGCTGATGGCGGGGCTGGCTGGCTGAATCCGGCAACCGAACGGGTTCTGAGGAGTAGAGACGAACATGAGCAAACCGCATCCGGTACAGGTGATTGCTGTCACCGGTGGCAAGGGCGGCGTCGGCAAGAGCAATGTCTCCGTCAATCTGGCACTGGCACTGAGCGCCATGGGACGTCGTGTGGTGGTGCTGGACGCTGACCTGGGCCTTGCAAATATTGATGTTCTGCTGGGCATTACCGCCAAGCGCAATATCGGTGACGTGCTCAATGGAGACTGCACGCTGCGTGAAGTGATGGTGGACGGGCCGGGAGGCATCAAGGTCGTACCTGCCTCGTCGGGTACGCAGCGACTGACGCACCTGACTGCGCTGGAGCACGCCGGCCTGATAAGCGCTTTCAGCGAGATAAGCGATGATCTGGATGTACTGATCATCGATACTGCGGCAGGCATTTCCGAGACAGTCATGGCCTTTGTCCGTGCGGCTCAGGAAGTCCTGATGGTCGTGACAGATGAGCCCACTTCCATTACTGACGCGTACGCCCAGATCAAGCTGCTGAATCGTGATTACGGCATGCACCGCTTTCGTATTCTTGCCAACATGGTGCGCTCCGAGCAGGATGCCCGCATCTTGTTTACCAAGCTTTCCAAGGTGACCGAGCGTTTTCTGGATGTCGCGCTGCAGTACGTGGGATACATTCCCTATGACGAAGTGGTTCGAAAGGCCGTGCAGAGACAACGGGCCGTGTTTGAAGCGTACCCGCGTGCCAAAGCATCGCTGGCATACCGGCAGCTTGCGGAGAAGGTGGATGCCTGGCCTTTGCCGACAGCGCCGCGCGGGCACCTCGAATTTTTTATCGAACGGTTGGTTCAGGCCGGTTGACCGGCCAGGAGCAGCATGACCATGGCCTCGGCAGGTGTTGCCATGTATAGCGAGACGCGTCCTGACCAAGCTGAAACGGTGGTTCTCAGGCATGCCCCGCTGGTCAAGCGCATTGCCCTGCACCTGAAGGGGCGATTGCCGCCCAGCGTGCAACTGGATGACTTGATTCAGTCGGGCATGCTCGGTCTGCTGGAAGCTGCGCGCAAGTATGATGCAGCTCAGGGCGCCTCCTTCGAAACCTATGCGGCCATTCGTATCCGCGGAGCCATGATAGATGAGATCCGGCGGGGGGACTGGGTACCGCGATCAGTACACCGCAATGCCCGCCGCATAGCCGAGGCCATTCACGAGATTGAAAGCCGCACGGGGAAGGATGCTCAGGATACTGACGTGGCCCGTGAGCTGGGCATGAGCCTGGATGAATATCACGCCTGCCTCAAGGATGCCCTGAGCGGACATCTGATCAGCCTGGATGAACTTACCACGGACTCGGATACAGGGCTGCCGGACCGCTCGGAAGGGTGTCAACCTGACAGCGAAGTGGTGGACATGCGCTTCAGGCAGCGGCTGGCGGAGGAGATTGACCGGCTGCCCGAACGTGAACGGCTGGTGCTGGCACTGTACTATGATGAGGAACTCAACCTGAAGGAAATCGGGCAGGTGCTCGGCGTCAGCGAGTCGCGGGTGAGCCAGATACACAGCCAGGCGGCACTGAGGTTGCGGGCCAGACTGGCAGATTGGCATGTAAATTGATGAACCATCACATTAAACTGGATACTCCCATACACTCGTCTAGACTTGTTAACTAGACGGAACAGCAATCCAACGTTTCCACCGGAGGTTACATTGGACAAAAACATGAAAATTCTCGTTGTCGACGATTTCTCGACGATGAGGCGCATCATCAAGAACCTGCTCAGAGACCTCGGGTTCACCAACGTTGAAGAAGCGGATGACGGCAATACTGCACTGCCCATGCTCAAGACGGGCAAGTTCGACTTCCTCATTACGGACTGGAACATGCCCGGCATGACCGGAATTGACCTGCTCAAGTCTGTGCGTGCGGATGACAACCTGAAGACCTTGCCGGTTCTGATGGTGACGGCAGAGGCCAAGCGCGATCAGATCGTGGCAGCGGCGCAAGCCGGTGTGAACGGGTATGTGGTGAAGCCGTTTACGGCAGCGGTACTGAAGGAAAAAATCGAGAAAATCTTTGAGCGTATTGGTTAGTCCGGGAGGCCGCAGATGACTGACAAGAATCCGGACATGCCGATGGATGACGATAGCAGCGCCTTTGAAATGCAGCTCAGCCAGCAGGCCGAGTCACTGCTTGCGCATGTTCAGAAAGGCGATTTCGCCGGCGCTGTGCAGGTTATCGCCGAGCTGAACGAGACACGGGACAAGACACTCTACCATGAGGTGGGGCGGCTGACCCGTTCACTGCATGACTCCATTCGCAACTTCAATATTGACGCGGGGACCAAGGCGCAGCGCGAAGAAATGTCCAAGATTGCTGACGCTTCGGATCGTCTGGCCTACGTCGTGGAAATGACCAGCAAGGCGGCCAACAAGACACTGGATCTCGTTGAAGAAGCGATGCCCATTGCCTCTTCACTCAAGAGTGAAGCGCATGAACTCAAGAAAGAGTGGGAGAAGCTGCGCCGCAAGGAGCTGACACCGGACGAGTTTCGCGCACTGTACAAGCGTATTGATGTATTCCTGTCGGATCTGGAGGGCAAGAGCGATCAGGTCTATGGCTACTTGTCAGACATACTGATGGCGCAGGATTTTCAGGACCTCACCGGTCAGGTGATTCAGAAGGTTACCGACCTGGTGCGTCAGGTTGAAGATAATCTGGTCAAGCTGGTCGCCATGGCTGGCAAGGTGGACAGGATCACCGGCATTCAGCATGACCTTGAAGAACAAGAACATGACGAATCGGCTGGTCACGGCCCACAGATGAATACGGAAAAGCGTGATGATGTGGTCAGTGGTCAGGATGATGTGGATGACCTGCTCTCGAGCCTGGGTTTTTGAGGGGTAGACTATGGCGTTTGATGCGGATGAAGAAATCCTCCAGGACTTTCTGGTAGAAGCCGGGGAGATACTGGAGCAGCTTCAGGAGCAGTTGGTAGAGCTGGAGCAGAATCCGGATGATGCGGATCTGCTCAATGCAATCTTCCGCGGGTTTCACACCGTCAAGGGTGGGGCCGGGTTCCTGCAGCTGGACAACCTGGTGGATTGTTGTCACAAGGCAGAGAATGTGTTCGACATTCTGCGCAACCGGCAACGCCGCGTCACAGCCGACTTGATGGATGTGGTTCTGCAGGCGCTGGATACCGTCAACGAGATGTTTGATCAGGTGAAGATGCGCGAGGAGCCTTCACCGGCAGACCCCGAGCTCATAGCAGCGCTTGAGCGACTGGGCGTGCCCGAGAGTGAAGACGAAACAGCCGAGGCCGAGGTGCCGGAGCCGAGCGCCGAGGCCGCACCCGAGCCTGAAGTCACAACCGAAACCGAAACGCCCTCTGCTGCATCAGCCGATGACATTGACCTGAGCGACGGAGATATCGAGCTGTTTGTCGATGCGCTGGATGAAGGCGGGGCAGGCGCCTCCCAGACTGAAGCGGCTGCCTCGCCTTCGGCCGCTTCGGACTCGGGCAGCGATGAAATCACGGATGATGAATTTGAAGCCTTGCTGGACCAGCTTCACGGTCCGGGTGCTTTCAAGGGGGCGCCGGTATCAGGGGCTGCGCCGTCTTCCGCTTCTGCTGCGGACTCCGATGCAACGCCTGCTCAGTCCGACAGTGACGAAATCACGGATGATGAATTTGAAGCGCTGCTGGATCAACTACACGGAAAAGGTAGCTTCAGCCCCGACAAGGTATCTCCGGCAGGTGCGGCAGCACCGGCCACTCCGCCCGCACCCGAGCCAGCCGAAAAAGGCTCCGGAGGGGATGACACCATTGACGAAGACGAATTTGAAGCACTGCTGGATCAGCTGCATGGCCCAGGAAAGGGGCCGGGTGTCGGCGCCGGCAAGTCCGAATCTTCGGCCCCTCCAGCGGCTGAGACGGTTGAGGAAAAACCCGCCGCAGCGAAGCCTGTGGCACCCAAACCTTCAGCTGCCCCGGCGCAACCGGCTGCGGCGGCCGCCCAACCTGCGGCCGGTGCCGGGGGGGCGGGTCAGAAACCGCCCGCTGCCAGGGCCGGAAAGCCCGCTGCGCGTGGTGCCGGTGCGGCCAAGGAAGCCGGGATCGCGACCGAAACCACCGTTCGCGTCGATACCAAGCGCCTTGACGATATCATGAACATGGTCGGTGAGCTGGTACTGGTGCGCAACCGACTGACGCGTCTGGGTGAAGAGTTGGGTGATGAGGCCATGCAAAAGGCGGTGTCCAACCTGGACGTCGTCACCAGTGACCTGCAGTCTGCCGTCATGCAGACACGCATGCAGCCCATCAAGAAGGTCTTCGGACGTTTCCCCCGTGTCGTCCGGGATCTGGCCCGCAACCTCAAAAAGGAAGTCAATCTGGTACTTCGGGGTGAAGATACCGACCTGGACAAGAACCTGGTGGAAGCACTCTCGGATCCCCTGGTGCACCTGGTGCGGAACGCCGTGGATCACGGAATCGAGGCGCCGGATGTGCGTGAGAAGGCAGGCAAGCCACGTGTCGGGCGCGTGGTGCTCGCCGCCGAGCAGGAAGGCGACCATATCCTGCTGTCCATCGAAGACGATGGTGCCGGCATGGATCCTGATGTGCTCAGGCGCAAGGCTGTCGAGAAGGGCTTGTATGATGAGGATGCCGCTGAACGGCTGTCTGATACCGAGTGCTTCAACCTGATCTTTGCCCCCGGTTTTTCAACCAAGACCGAAATCTCCGATGTGTCGGGCCGCGGGGTGGGGATGGATGTGGTCAAGACGAAGATCACCCAGCTCAACGGTTCCATCAATATCGACTCCGAACTGGGCAAGGGCTCGCGCATCAGCATCAAGGTCCCGCTTACGCTGGCCATCATGCCCACGCTCATGGTCATGCTCAATGATCAGGCATTTGCTTTCCCCCTGGTCAATGTGGTGGAAATCTTCCATCTTGATCTGACCAAGACCAATATTGTGGACGGTCAGGAATGCATCGTGGTGCGCGAGCACGTGTTCCCGTTATTCCACATCAAGCGCTGGCTGGTGAAAGGCGCGGAAAACCAGCGCCCGCCCCGCAACGCGCATGTGGTCATTGTGGCCGTGGGGACCAAGCGGGTCGGGTTTGTGGTTGATCAGCTTGTGGGTCAGGAAGAAGTCGTCATCAAGCCATTGGGCAAGATGCTGCACGGTACACCGGGCATGGCGGGTGCGACCATTACAGGGGACGGACGGATTGCCCTGATTCTGGATATTCCAAGCCTGATATCCCACTATGCCAAGTCGAGCAAGATTTTTGGCAACAGCGGCTTGCGTCCGAGAATCTTTGATGAAGAAGATGATCAGGCGGTCACCGCGTGAGGCTGCAGGAGGTCATGTGTCGATAAAGGTCCTGGTGGTCGATGATTCCGGCTTCTTCAGGCGCCGGATTGTCAAAATTTTGTCGGGCGTCTCCGATGTGGAAGTGGTGGGGACGGCCAGCAACGGACGTGAAGCCATCGAGAAGGCGCGTGCGCTCAAGCCGGATGTCATTACCATGGACTATGAGATGCCGCTCATGGATGGCATCACGGCCGTCAAAAGTATCATGCAGGAACAGCCTACGCCGGTTCTGATGTTCTCCTCGTTGACCTACGAGGGCGCGCGCGTCACGCTGGATGCGCTGGAGGCCGGCGCCGTCGATTATCTGCCCAAGCAATTCGAGGACATCGCGCATGACACGGCCTCAATTCGCCAGGCACTTTCTGACAAGATTCATACCGTTGCCCGGGCACGTTATCGCATGCGCCGGGCTGGAGGCGCGACGACCACCACCCGGGAGCCCCGTGGGGCTTCCACCGCACAGCCGGCAGCTACTCCCGCA
>RFIV01000001.1 GCA_003695085.1 Gammaproteobacteria bacterium | reverse complement strand
TGACTGTTAATCATTGGGTCGCTGGTTCGAGTCCAGCTCGGGGAGCCAGAATTCCAGAAGGCCGCTTTTCAAGCGGCCTTTTTCATGTCCGGACACCTGCGGGGCGACCGGGGGCACACCGCCCCCGCCCCCATGTTCAAAGCCCTTGAAGTTCTGACTGAACCCGGGCCAGCGCGGCAGACGGATCTTTAGCCTGGGTGATCGGCCGGCCGATAACCAGGTAGTCGCTGCCTTGGCGAATGGCTTCGGCAGGGGTCACAATACGTGTCTGATCCCCGGCGGCAGACCATTCAGGACGAATGCCTGGCGTTACCAGCGTGAAATCAAAACCCTGCTCGCGCAGCATGGGCGCTTCCTGCGCCGAACAGACAATCCCGTCCAGGCCGCAATCGCGGGTCAGTCCCGCCAGACGGGGAACCATCCCGGCGGCCCCCTCCACATATCCAATTTCCTTCAGCTCTTCATCTGCCAGGCTGGTAAGGATGGTGACTGCCGTCAGCAGCGGCCGTGTTTGCCGTCCGGCAAGCGCTTCGGCGGCGGCAGTCAGCATGCGTCGACCACCCGAGGCATGCACATTGACCATCCACACCCCCAGATCAGCGGCGGCCGACACGGCACGGGCGACCGTATTGGGGATATCATGGAATTTCAGGTCCAGAAATACGTCAAAGCCCATCACCTGCAGGGCTTCAACCCACCCGGGCCCGAAACGGGTAAACATTTCCTTGCCTACCTTGACCCGGCACTGCGCCGGGTCCAGTTGCTCCAGCAAGGCCATGCAGGCTTCGCGGGTTTCAAAGTCGAGCGCGAGAATAATGCGTTTGCTGTCTGCTGTCATGGGGCATTCAGATCCAAGGTTGCGGTTTGACGGTTGACCACTGCTTGCAACTCGGGCACTGCCAGTGCAGCTGGCGTCCGGTAAAGCCACAGTGGCTGCACAGGTACTGGGGCGTGCGCTCGATGATCGATTCCACCACCCCGTTGAGAATGTGAATCCAGCGCTGGTGCTCAGCGTCAGCCAAGGGGTACAGCAACATCACCATGGTGGAAATGCCCCGCAATGTGGGATGCTCATCCAGTTGCTGCAAGAGAAAATCGATGGCGGCCTCACGGCTTTCTTCTTCAGCCTTGTACTGGGCCCAGGCAACCATCATCATGGCACTGGGCGCGACCTGCCAGTAGCGCTCGAAATACCGCCCCAGCTTGCCCCGCTGCTTCATGCCAGTGAGCGCCTCATCCAGGAGGCCGAGAATTTCGGACAGGTAGGCCGGATCCTGCTGCTCGACGCGCTTGAGCTCAGCCAGTGCTTCCACATGCATATCGCGGGCAAGGCAAAGGCGTGCCGTGGCCAGGCTGGCGCGTACGGAGCGGCTGTCATACCCGAGCGCAGCCTTGAGCTGACCGCGGGCCTCATTCCAGTCACCCCGCCGGTACGCCCGTTCGGCAATTTCACAACTGTAATGGGCCAGGCGCACCTGCAGCGACCGGTCCTTGCGATAATCCAGCGACAGCGCATGATCCCGGGCAATTTCCCAGTCTTTCTCGTGCTCGTAGATCTCCAGCAGCTTGGTGGTCGCCCGCCCTTTCCACTGGCTGTTGCGGCTCAGCTCCAGCAAGATCGCTTCCGCGCGGTCATAGAGACCGGCCGCCAGGTAGTCCTCTGCCAGTTCGTAATTGACCTGCTCCCCCCAGTGCACGCGAACATCCGGGTTGGCCAGCAGGTTCTGGTGCAGGGCCGTGGCCTTCTCGATTTCGCCCCGGCTTCGATAGTGGTGACCAATGGAGAGGTGGATGGGGATGGTTTCCCGGTTGATGGCCAGCGCATGTACAAAGGAGTCCAGCGTGGGTGCATCATAGGCGTCAAAGAGGTAGTGCACAGCCTTGGGATAGCGCACTGCTGCCGGATTGCGCGGCCGCGAGGAGGCGTTCTTGTGCCGGGCCTGCCAATACCCCAGCCCCCAGCCAAGCGCCACCGCCGTGGCGACCAGCAGCCACTGTAGCAGCCAGTTCATGCCTTAACGCGATGCCTCCGCGGGTAACGTCCGCTTGCGAATCTGGCGCCCGGCCCGGCCGAGTCCGGACAGCACAACTCCCAGCACAAGCCCGGTGACCAGTGCGGCCAGCATCAGCAGCGCCACGCTGACAGGAGGCACGCGCACAAAAAAGAGATCCAGTTCAACAGTCTGAGGGTTGAGCAGTGCAAAGGCTATACCGGCAACCAGCATGATCAGGATCAGCAGCGCCAATACACCTGATTTGAGTTTCTTCATAGTCCATCCCCGCACAATTGCGGGTCATCATATCACAGGTCAACGGGTGTCGCAGACTCAGTAGCCTGCTTTCAACCCATCGTTGACCTGTTCACGCAGCTCCTTGCCCGGCTTGAAGTGCGGCACATACTTGGCCGGCAACTGAACCGTTTCCCCCGTTTTGGGGTTACGGCCCACCCGAGGCGCGCGATAGTGGAGCGAAAAGCTGCCAAAGCCCCTGATCTCAATGCGCTGGCCTTGTGAAAGCGCGTGCGACATGTGATCCAGAATGGTCTTGACGGCCAGTTCCACGTCCTTGACCGACAGCTGCGGCTGCTTGGACGCGATCAATTCCACCAATTCTGATTTGGTCATTGAGTGATCCTTCTGAACACCATCGCTGAAAGTGTAGTAAATAGCTAAAAAAAATACAAAAAAACGGGCACAAGGCCCGTTTTTTTATGGTGCGTTGCTGAGCAGGTCGCTTATTGCTTCTGCTGCAGCTGCTCCTTTATCAGGTCACCGATAGTGGTCGGCCCCTGAACTTCCACCTGACGCTCTTTCACGTCACGGATGGCCTGCTTCTCGTCATCGTAGTCCTTGGCCTTGATGGACAGGCTGATCTTGCGGTTCTTGCGATCCACGGAAATGATCTTGGCCTCGACCTCATCGCCTTCATTCAGGACGTTACGCGCATCTTCAACCTTGTCACGGCTGATCTCGGAGGCCTTGAGTTCGGCCTCAACGCCTTCTGCCAGCTCAACAACAGCGGCCTTGGCGTCGACGCTCACGACCTTGCCGGTCACGATGCTGCCCTTGTCATGCTCGGACACGAACTCCTGGAACGGATCGCTGTCGAGCTGCTTGATACCCAGGGAGATACGCTCGCGCTCAGGATCGATGGACAGGATAACCGTCTCGACCTCTTCACCCTTCTTGAACTGACGCACAGCTTCTTCGCCAGACTCGTTCCAGGAGATGTCGGACAGGTGAACCAGACCGTCGATACCGCCTTCCAGACCGATGAAGATACCGAAGTCGGTGATGGACTTGATCTTGCCGCTGATACGGTCGCCCTTGTTGTAGTTCGCGGAGAACTCTTCCCACGGGTTCGGCTGGCACTGTTTGATACCCAGAGAGATACGACGACGTTCTTCGTCGATATCCAGCACCATGACTTCCACTTCGTCGCCCACCTGAACAACCTTGGACGGGTGGATGTTC
>RFIV01000134.1 GCA_003695085.1 Gammaproteobacteria bacterium | reverse complement strand
GCCCTGTGCCAACAATCGGAAATCGCCGTGGCCCAGGGCTATCTGCAGAAGGCCTACAACTTTCAGGAAAAGGCCTTCCAGTATGTAGAAGAGAATGCACTGGAACACCTGCCCATCCTCGAGTTCCTCTACCGCATTCGCGCCCAGCTGCTGTTTGAATGGCATCACCTGGAAACGGCGGAAACCTGCGCCCTCAAGGGTATCGAGATTCTCGAAGCCCAGGGCGAGCGCTGGTACATTCAGAACTATGTGGTGCTGGCCAAGATTGCCCAGGCACATGGCCGCCAGAATCTGTGTGCCGAATACATTCAGAAGATTCAGAAGATGCTCTCCGCCGGTGAGTATCATATCGACTGGGTAGCCAACGCCCATGCCACCATGTTGCACTACTGGGATGCGGTGCGGGATCAGGAGGCCATTCAGCGCTGGCTCACCGCAGCTCCGCCCTTCGATGCCAGCACTGCCACCAACCATTTTCACCAGTGCAACGCACGCAACTATGCCCGGGCTTACACCTTCCTCGGTCAATATGATCAGGCACTGGAGATCCTCAATGCGCTGCAACACGTGGCCGAGCAGTACCAGCTGCAGATGGACATGAACCGCAACCTCATCCATCTGGCCCGCCTCTACTGGCTGATGGAGAACCGTGAGCCGGCGCTGGATGCCCTGCACGGAGCCCTGAAGCTGGCCAGCACCACCGGTGCCGTGGCCTCCTTCCTGCGCATCGGCAAGATGCTGATCAACCTGCTCAAGGCGTTGATGGCCGAACGCGAACTGTCGGACATGGAAATGCAACGTGCCGAACGACTGGTGCAGCTGAGCCAGCAACAGCGGGATTTCAGCCGTGCGATCCGTATCACCCTGGACGAAGCCATCATTCAGGACATCATCGACCGGCCGGACGTGCCCGAGCTGATCCGCACCTCACCGCTTACACGGCGCGAGTGGCAGGTACTCAGCCTCATTCATGCCGGCTTGTCCAATGACCAGATTGCCGAACACCTCAAGGTGGCCCCCACCACCATCAAGACCCATATCCGCAGCCTGTATCAGAAGCAGAACATCACCCACCGCTCGGAGGCCATCGCACTGGCGAAGGAGCTGCTGAGCAAGATTCAGGGGGATTGACCCCCGATCAGGCGGGGCACCCGGCCGGGCGCCCCGAAAGGATCGTATTACCCGGCAAAGCTCAGGTAGACAGCCGCCCCCGCGACATAGCCCAGCAGGGCCAGCGGGGAGATGTTCTTCATGTACCAGAAGAAATTGATGCGTTCCATGCCCATGGCCGCAACGCCCGCCGCAGAACCGATGATCAGGCAGCTGCCACCGGTACCCGCCGCATAGGCCATGAACTCCCACATGGCGGAATCCGTCGGGTAGGTGGCCAGGTCGTACATGCCCATGGATGCAGCCACCAGCGGCACGTTGTCCACCACGGAAGAGAGCAGACCAATCAGGAAGACGATCGCGTCGATGTTGCCCACCGTTTCGTCCAGCCAGTGCGCCAGCATGCTCAGCAGGCCCGTGGACTCCAGTGAAGCGACCGCAAGCAGGATGCCCAGGAAGAACAGCACGCTGGCTGAATCAATACGCTTGAGCACCTGAACGATGTGCAGCTCCGAATCCCGGGCATCGGCCTTGTTACGCTGCATCAGCTCGCTGACCACCCACAACACGGACAGGCTGAGCATCATACCCATGAAGGGCGGCAGGTGCGTCACCGACTTGAAAACCGGCACAAACAGCAAGCCACCAATGCCTACACAGAAGATGAGGTTACGCTGAAAGTCCGAGACATCATGGTCTCCGTGATGGCCAGTCACCGCCTCACCGCCACCGCTAATCTGCTGCCCACGCAGGCGGTATGTGAGAAACAGCAGCGGAATCACGATCACAATCAGGCTGGGGATGAACAAGGCTTCCATGATATTCAGTGTGGTGACCTGCCCACCAATCCAGAGCATGGTTGTGGTCACATCCCCAATCGGCGTCCAGGCACCGCCCGCGTTGGCGGCAATGACGATAATCCCGGCGAAGAACAAACGCTCCTTGTTGTCACTGATCAGCTTGCGAATCAGTGAAATCATGACGATGGTGGTGGTCAGGTTGTCCAGTGCCGCAGACATGAAGAAGGACAGCAGACCGATAATCCACAGCAGCTTCACCACACTGGTCGACTGAATGCGATCCGTGATCAGCGTAAAGCCGCCATGCGCATCCACCATCTCGACAATGGTCATGGCCCCGAGCAGGAAGAACAGAATGCTGGCAATATCGCCGAGGTGCTCAAGCAACTGGTGCTCACCCACCCAGGTGCGCGCCAGCTCGGATACCGACGCCCCCCCATGCTCAGCCGTGAACCACTCGGGCAAGGCTGCCACATTGACCAGATCCGTGGCATTGAGGATATAGAGCGTCCAGCACAGGACGGCCGTCATGATCGCGGACGCAGTCTTGTCCACATGGATATTGTGCTCAAATACGATAGCCGTATAGCCCGCTACAAACAGGCCGGCCAGGATAATCAGTTCAGTTGCCATCAAACACACCTCTTTACGTGCCGCTTGCGCAGCAATCTCATATCGCCGGTCACCTTTCATGGTGCCGGATGAACAACAGGAGCGGTCAGATATGTGCGTAAGGAGGAGCCTGCGGCTGCTGGCGTGGATAACGTGCCGGAAGCAAGGGGCTATCATGGCAAGCCGGCTGCCCTGACACGGGTGTAGCACACCCCGAAGGCGCCCACCACCCCGCGGGCACGGAGTCGCCTTCTTCATCCACTGAAGCGGTCGCGACCTGCTCGCTGACCATTGTCTGCATGGGGGGCGCGTTGGGGGCCAGGGTCTGGCTTGCCTTCAACGAGGCAAGAACCGGGGCTTTCCATCCGGTCTGGTGGGGTGCACTCACCCCGGCCAGCAGCGTGAGCGCCAGCCAGAAACAAACAGACAGACAATACCCCAGGGACCGGTTCGCCTTCACCAATACAACCACCCAGAAAGTGCGTGCTGCCTTATAGCACACTCTTTAACCAACAGCAATCTGTCACGCGGAATAACGCCTATGGCTCAAAACATTCTATGGTATTGTATGCCTTTTACGGACTGGCCACGCTGACTCATGCTGACGGACACACACTGGCACGCGCTCGAATCAACTTATCCCACACTGAAAACCCTTCCGCCCGCGCTACGGCAGGCCGTAAGCTCTCAGGCCCAATGGCAGCATATACCGGCCGGGGTCACGCTCTTCGAGCCCGGCACATCATGCCCGGGGCTGGCACTCGTCACGGCCGGGAGCATACGGGTCAGCAAGCTGTCGGAGAGCGGCCGCAAACTGGTGCTTTACCGGGTACGCCCCGGTGACACCTGTGTAGTCACCACAGGGTGTCTGCTTCAAGGCCAGCACTACGACGCCTTCGGCGAGACTGAAGCCGACGTTGACGCAGTCGCCCTGCCCAGCCCGCTGTTCAATCAGTTGCTGGATCAGGCACCGCCCTTTCGCACCCTCATCTTCAGCCAGTTCGCGCAGCGGCTGGAGTCACTGATGATGCTGGTGGATGAGATCGCCTTTCACAAGCTGGATATCCGGCTGGCGCGCTGGCTGGCCGTCCGGTCCGGAACGCTGAACATGACCCATCAGCAAATTGCGGACGAGCTGGGCAGCGTCCGCGAACTCGTGACCCGGGTACTCAAGCAGTTTGCCGATGAAGGCTGGATCAGGCTGGGCCGGGGCCGTATCGATGTGCTCGCTCCCCAGGCACTGGCCCGGTTCGCACAATTGTAAGCTTTGTCACTGAGCCTGCATGCCCATACTCTCATACTGGCAATGTGTTGAGTCAGTCATGAAAGAGGAGGTCTTCATGAAAGCCAATGTCGGAGGTATCGACAAAGCCGTACGTATCATCCTGGGTCTGGCCCTGATTGCCTGGGCCGCTGCGTTTGATGGTCCTGTCTGGGCCTGGATCGGAGTCGTCCCGCTGGCGACCGGGTTGATCAACTTCTGCCCGCTCTATAGCCTGATCGGTGTCAACACCTGCCCGGTCAAGCGTTCCTGACAATCTCCCCTCCCCCATACCGGGGGAGGGCTTTCCCATCTCCCTCCACCCCTCCTCCCCCCTGGCTACGCCACAAAATTTTTCTGTGGGAGGATGTTCCGGACACACGCCTTGGGCACCATGAAGCTAACAGATTTGCCAAGAGCGTGAGACCCCCATGCAATCACAACAAGACTGGTGGCGCGGAGCGGTGATCTACCAGATCTACCCACGCAGCTTCTACGATTCCAACGGAGACGGTATCGGCGACCTGCCGGGCATTACCGCAAAGCTGGACTACATTGCCAGCCTGAATGTGGATGCCATCTGGATCTCTCCGTTCTTCACCTCACCGATGAAGGATTTCGGCTACGATGTGGCGGACTACCGTGGCGTGGATCCGATTTTCGGTACGCTGGAGGACTTCGACGCGCTGGTCCGACAGGCCCATGATCGTGGCCTGAAAGTCATCATTGACCAGGTGCTCAGCCATACCTCGGATCAGCACCCCTGGTTCATCGAAAGCCGCAGCAGCCGGGACAATCCCAAAGCCGACTGGTATGTCTGGGCCGAGGCAAAACCGGACGGCACCCCGCCCAACAACTGGCTGTCCGTATTCGGCGGTTCGGCCTGGCAGTGGGACAGCCGCCGCCGGCAGTATTACCTGCACAATTTTCTGTCGAGTCAGCCGGATCTGAACTATCACAACCCGGCGGTGGTGAATCAGATGCTGGAAGAAGTGGAGTTCTGGCTCAAGCGTGGCGTGGACGGTTTCCGCCTGGATGCCGTGAACTTCTGTGTACATGATGCGGCCCTGCGCGACAACCCGGCCAATGAGGCCGTAGTGGATAGCTCCATTGGCGTACGACGCGAAAATCCCTACGCCTATCAGCGCCATGTGTACGACAAGACCCGCCCGGAGAACCTGGTCTTTCTGGAGAAGCTGCGGGCACTGATGGATCGCTACCCGGGCACGACCACCGTCGGCGAGATTGGCGATGACGACTCGCTGACTACCATGGCAGCCTACACGGAAGGCAACAAGCGCCTGCACATGGCATACTCCTTCGATTTTCTCACCGAGAAGTGCAGCCGGGATTTCATTGCCCGGACCGTGGCCGCCATTGAAGAGAAACTGTCTGCCGGCTGGCCCTGCCTGGCCATCGGCAACCACGATGTGGCGCGCGTGGCCACCCGCTGGGGAGACGGAGACTATGATGCCCGGCGCGTGACCGCACATCTGGCACTGCTGCTGACCCTCAAGGGGTCTGTCTGCCTGTATCAGGGTGAGGAGCTGGGCCTGCCGGAAGCCGAACTGGCGTACGAAGACCTTGTCGATCCGTACGGCATTGCCTTCTGGCCGGAGTACAAGGGCCGTGATGGCTGCCGGACACCCATGCCCTGGGATGCAGGCAAACCCAACCTGGGATTTACCACCGGCGCCCCCTGGCTGCCGGCCATCAGTGCGCATCAGCCGTTCACCGTGGCGACGGAGGAGACACAACCGGATTCCACACTGCAGCACACACGCCAGTTGCTGGCATGGCGACGCGCTCACCCTGTCCTGCAACGTGGCGCTATCCAGCTTCTGGACGCACCGGAAAATGTGCTGCTCTATCGCCGCACGCTGGACGACCAGCGGGTCGTCATAGCCGTCAACCTGTCTGGTCAGGAAGTGAAGGTTCCCAACCCCGGCGGCGTCAAGCCCGCTGCACTGGCCCGGCAGCCCGACTTCCTGCAAACTGATTGGTCCGGCCAGGGTATTGCCCTGCAACCCTGGGGTGTGGCTGTGGGTATCGAGGACTGAGGAGGACACCATGGCAAGCCTGACCTTGCGCAACGTTTGCAAGATCTACGGAGACGTGGAAGTCTCCCGGGATATCAACCTGGACATTCAGGACGGGGAATTCGTCGTCTTCGTCGGCCCCTCGGGCTGCGGCAAATCCACGCTGCTGCGCATGATCGCCGGCCTGGAGGACATCTCCTCCGGTGACCTGTACATCGACAACGACCGCATGAATGACGTGCCGCCCATGGAGCGTGGCGTAGGCATGGTCTTCCAGTCCTATGCACTTTATCCGCACATGAACGTGGCGGAAAACATGGCATTCGGTCTCAAGCTCGCCGGGGCCAACAAGGCGGAAATGGATGCCAAGGTGAAAGAGGTGGCAGAGATACTGCAGCTTTCTCACCTGCTGGATCGCAAGCCGAAGGACTTGTCCGGCGGGCAACGCCAGCGTGTCGCCATCGGGCGCACACTGGTCCGCCAGCCGCGCGTTTTCCTGTTCGACGAACCCCTGTCCAACCTGGATGCGGGACTGCGTGTGAAGATGCGCATCGAAATTGCAAAGCTGCACCAGCGTCTGAAGGCCACCATGATCTACGTGACGCACGATCAGGTAGAAGCCATGACCATGGCTGACAAGATCGTCGCGCTGGATCATGGCCGGATTGCACAGGTGGGTTCGCCCATGGAGCTCTATCACTATCCGGCCAACAAGTTTGTCGCCGGCTTCATCGGCTCGCCCAAGATGAACTTCATCGAGTGCACGGTGGTCAATGCCAACAGCCAGCATGCTGGCCTGGAACTGCCAGGGGGACTGAGCCTGAACATTCCGGTCAATGGCGGTGAACTGTCAACCGGTGAAACCGTTACGCTGGGCATTCGCCCGGAGCACCTCGTACATCCGGAAGACGCCGAGGCCGTACTGAACGGCACTATCACGGTGGTGGAGCGCCTGGGGTATGAAACACTTGTTCATGCCGAGGTGGAAGGCTACAGCCGGACACTCACGCTGCGTGCACCCGGCACACAACCTTACCGGGAAGGCGAGCCGATTGCCCTGGGCATCCCGGCCAACCAATGCCACCTGTTCCGCCAGAATGACGAAGCTTGCCCGCGCCTGTACAAGGAGCCAGGCGTGGATCTGTAATCCCGAACCTCGACCTGAGTGTTGACTCAGCGCTTCGCCCCGCCTTCTGAGCGGGGCATTTTTTTTGGATTCAGCGGAATACGATACAGGCTGACATGCTGCCCGCGCAGCGGCAAGGTGCGTTCAAACCGGCCACCCAGCCGTTGGGCCACCGCAATGGAGCGCGCGTTGGAAGGGTGAATCAGGCTGACCAGGCTCTCCGCCAGCCTCTGCTGTTGTGCATACGCCAGCACCGCACTCGCCGCCTCGGTGGCATAACCCTGCCCCCAGTATTCGCGTGCCAGCATCCAGCCGATTTCCACGCCGGGCCAGCCTTCCGGATGCCAGAGTCCGCAGCGTCCGATCAGCCTGCCCGAGTCACGCAATACCACCGCCCAGAGCCCGTAACCCCGCATGTGCCAGTGGCCCATGAGCAGGGCGAGATTGGCCCATGCCTGCCCCCGGGTCTGGGGCTTGCCATCGCCCACATACTCCATCAGGCGGGGATCGGCCATCAGCGCCGCATACACCTCGAAATCATCGGGGCTAAATGTGCGCAGAATCAGCCGTTCGGTGGTCAGCAGGGGAGGGGCGGTGTCGGTCATGGCTGGCTCGGGTCATTTGCAGTCAGTATAGCGCGGCTTCATTGTCCTGCGCCACGCACGCTGCCAGCCAGCCTCATCCAAGGCATACAAACGAAACAGTCAAAGGTCTTTACAGTTAGCAAGCGTTCACATTCAGACATCCTGATATCACGTCAATCAAGGTGTTAGCGGACATTCATGCATGGCTCCACATGCCACCCGGCAGGCATGCACGCGCACGGAGTGGTCATTTTTTACACATATTTTCTCTTGCCCCCCGTAGGGCGTCAGCCCGTTATACGTTTCAGGCTTCGGGTCAGGTTCGGAGCCGGACAACCTCTTGAACCTGCGTTGGATTTCATGATGTGGCCCAATCTCTGCCTCAGTTGCCAGTGGCTGGCAGTGACCACTGTCAGGACACGCAAACAAGGGCTGTATGGACCCAACACAACGCGGAGTCAAAAGGATGAAAGGAAATGCCAAATCAACTGTAAAAGACTTCCTTTGCAGCAGCTTCCCTGCGGATCTGGTCAAGGGAATGGAGACTCTGGCCGGGCGGGTATTACCCTGGCCGATCATGAAATCTGTTATCACTCGGATCCTGCGTTATCTGATTCTGATGTCTTTGCCGGCAAGCCTCGCCCATGCAATCGAGATTGTCTATTTCTGGGGGAACAATGCGACGCCGCCCATCGACGGCTCTGGCGCAAGCTGGGTCACGCCCCATCCGCTCTATATGTCCGCCGCGGCCGAAGCGCGCTATAGTCGGGCCGATGTGGGGGACTACAGCTATGACCATTCCGCTTTAAGCGGCGGGGACCAGTTCTCAGCCGGCGTCTTGTTCAAACCTTACGGCTCCGATACCAATGCCGTGTGCAGCCTGCGATACGTGTATCTGGGCGTTTGCCGGGATCCGTCCGGTGCACCACGGCCGACCCGCTTCCTGTATTTTTGGGCAACCGCCGAGCCGGAGGAAGCCGATGTACTGACGTATGGACGTGTGGATACTTACGGAGGTTATCCGACCTTCTATCAGTACGGTCACCGGGTGCCCGGGGCAGTCACCCGGATTGATACGGGCATCTATTCGGTCAAACTCGGAGGTGCTGCGACCCGCAGGGCCAGCGTCCAGGTTCAACACTTTGACAACCACGGAAGCAACATCAACTGCAACCCTTTCTGGTGGTACAACGGTACCGTTCTGGTGAGGTGTGTACATCGCCTGGGCTTTCCAGTGGACTATGGTTTCAGGCTGGTTGCGGCTTCAGCAGCCACACCATACGACGGTGAGCGAGTCTTGTTCGACGCGCTGACGCAACGCTCGTTCCGGCCTGAGCCGATTCTCGATCCCGGCTTTAGCCAGGCGTCTGATGGATCCACTCAACGTGTCTCCCGCCTGGCACCGGGCTATTACCGTGTGCGCCTGGGACCGTCCGCCAACAGATATGGACATGTTCAGGTTTCGTCCATGGATTACTACGGAGCCGAATGCCATGTCGTCGGCTTCGGCGGTGGGTATGTCAGCATCGCGTGCTCTCGCAACGGCAACGCGGTCGACTCGCCCTTTACCGTGATGGGCGTGACACCTTATGCAGGCGCCAATTTCCCGCGTCCCTGACCGTGGCGGTGCCCGCACCGCTCACGATCAACCACAAGGATACCAAGGAGGCCTGAACACTATGCATTGAACACCTTTAACGACAACGACAACCATGGAGGCTTCACATGTATCCGTTCAGAAATCTGGTATTCGAGGGGGGTGGCGTCAAGGGCATTGCGTACGTGGGCGCCATGCAGGTTCTCGAAGACGAGGGCATACTCGGTGACATCAAGCGCGTGGGGGGCACGTCCGCCGGCTCCATCAACGCGGTTCTGTTCGCTGCAGGATACGACAATGCCGAGATGTTCGACATTCTTAAATCGCTTGATTTCAATGACTTCAAGGATGACAGCTGGGGCATGCTCCGGGACATGAAGCGCCTGAAGGATGAGTTTGGGTGGTACAAGGGTGATTATTTCAGGGACTGGATAGGCGAGCTTCTGCAAAAGAAAACGGGCTCGGAAAACATAACATTCAAGTCCTTGCATGAGCACACGGGCATCGCGCTCTACGTGTACGCTTCGAACCTTTCCACCCGCTTCGGTGAAGTCTATTCTCCGGAGCACACGCCTCGCATGCGGGTCGTGGATGAAGTCAGGCGTTCCATGTCCATCCCGCTGTTCTTCCGGGCCATCCGGGATGACCGGGACGATGTCTTTGTCGATGGCGGCGCCATCAACAACTATCCGGTCAAGATATTCGACCGGCGCAAGTATCTGGAGGATGCCAGCCTGGCCAGGCAGACGGACTACTATGACAAGGAAAACACCCGGTTGGCCGAAATATCGCCTCTTAGCAGCCCCTACGTCTATAACAAGGAAACGCTGGGATTCCGGCTGGACTCCGATACCGAAATCGGTGTGTTCAGGGACGGTCAGTCACCCGACAGCGTCGAAATCGACCACTTTCTCGACTACACGATGCAGCTCGTCAAAACCGTCCTCTCCGTTCAGGACAATCAGCACCTTCACAGTGATGACTGGCACAGAACCGTGTATATCGACACACTGGGCGTGGGCACGACCGACTTTGGCCTGACGGATGAAAAGAAG
>RFIV01000011.1 GCA_003695085.1 Gammaproteobacteria bacterium | reverse complement strand
GGAGAAGGGGCCGTTCGAGATTACCGGTGACCCGAAGATCATTCAGCCGCTGGCGGCGATGCTTGAATCGTTTGTGAAGCAGGGGCGGATGAAGCTGCCGGGGGCAGAATACAAACCTTGCTTCCGGATTGTGTGACAAACTGACCCCATGTATGGGGAAGGGCTGACCTGCCTGCGCGCAGGCCTGAAACCAAAATGCCCCGGCTGTCCGGGGCATTTTGTCATGCGATACCGGGACCGCTTACTTCAGGCTGGAGAAGTATGCAGCCAGGTTTTCGATATCCGCGTCGGACAGCGCAGCCGCCTGACCTTGCATGATGGCAGCTTGGCCACCATTGCGCTGCTTGTTCTTGTAGGCGTGCAGGGCCGAGACGATGTACTTCTCATTCTGGCCCGCCAGGTTCGGATAGGTCGGGATGGCTGCTTTGCCATTTGCACCGTGGCATGCCGCACATACAGCTGCCTTGGCCTTGCCTGCTGCGGCATCACCTGCCTGCGCCGTCATGGTCATGCCAGCCATGGCCAGCCCCGCTACCACTACAGAAACTTTCTTCATCATGCTCATCAGGTTTTCCTCTTGGTGTTATGAGTGCACGTTCCCGAAACACAAGGCTGTTTATAGCACTTGCTGCCGGCTTCAACAAGGTTGGGCACAGTATGAACGAGACCGCCTGAACCACGACTTAACCTGCATCAAGCGGAGTTGAATGTCAGGCTGACCTTGCCCACAATAGCCGGGCACAGACAAAGAGGCCCTCATGACCCACACACCGGCAAACGAAATCGGCATTCTGCTCGTTAATCTGGGCACGCCAGACGCGCCCACACCCGCGGCGATCCGGCGCTACCTGCGTGAATTTCTGGGAGACCGCAGAGTGGTGGAGGTGCCTCGCCCCATCTGGACGCTGATCCTCAATCTTTTCATTCTTCCGTTCCGTCCCGGCAAGCTGGTTGAACCCTACCGCAGCATCTGGACAGAGCGGGGTGCGCCGATTCGCTATATCACCGAGGATCAGGCTCGCCTGCTTGAAGCCGCGCTGAACGAAGCGGAAGGTGATGCGGCCGGGCGATACCGGGTGCTGCCTGCCATGACCTACGGGAACCCTGCCCTGCCCGATCAGCTTGCAAAACTGCGGGACGCAGGTATCCGTCGGGTGCTGTGTCTGCCGTTGTACCCACAGTATTCCGGCAGTACAACAGCCGCCAGCCTGGATGTGCTATACCGGACGCTGCTGTCCCTGCGGGATCAACCCGAGGTGCGGGTGGTGCGCAGCTATCCGACGTTCGGCCCCTACATTGAGGCGCTGGCCAGCAGTGTCCGCGAACATTGGGCCAAAACCGGGCGGCAGGGGCACCTGCTCTTCTCGTTCCACGGCATTCCCAAAGCGTACGCGGACAAGGGCGACCCGTACCCGGCACACTGCCGGGCGACTGCTCAATCCGTGGCGGGTCTGCTGGGTCTGGGCGAACAGGACTGGTCCTTGAGCTTCCAGTCGCGTTTTGGCAAGGCGGAGTGGCTCAAGCCTTATACGGATGAAACCGTCACGCGCCTGGGGCGTGAGGGGTGCAAGGCGCTGGATGTGATCTGCCCGGGGTTTGCGGCGGACTGCCTGGAAACCATCGAGGAAATCGACGAGGAAAACCGGGGGTATTACGAGGCGGCCGGCGGGCAGGATTTTCACTATATCCCGGCCCTGAATGACCGCCCGGATCACATTTCAGCCCTCGCTGAACTGGTGCGCGGACACGCGCGGAACTGGCCCCCGCAAGCCTGACACGTACATTCCCTTACCTTTTCACGCGACCGGATTTGACCTATTTCAAGCGCAGATCCGGCGCGCACATTTATGATTCATTCTGACTGTTTCGGCAATTTGCTACCTGTTCTTGATTGCCTCAAGAGATGAATGGTGGTTCAATTCTTCCATTCCAAGCTGTATAGGAACCGTTATGACTGAAATTGCTGTAGGCCAGTGCCTGGTCGCGCTTCAGGCCGCCATCCGTTCCGGAATGGACACCGCTCAGGCAAAGGAACTGCGTGCCCGTTATGTCAGCCTGGCTGAGAATGGCCGCGTATCTCTCGATGTCTACAACGAGCTGGCCCGCACCATTTTCAAACGCATGGGCCGGCCAGATCTGGGGATTGAATTTGGCAGCAACGTGCGTCAGGTTCTGCCGTATTTCATTGGTGATTTTTCGCCGGTCACCCATACGCTGAAAGACGCCATCCAGAATATTCTGATCAACAGCCAGATGCGCTGCAGTCACAACCACAATGCCAGTCTGCATGTATGGTTCGATGATGCGATTCTGCGCAGCCCCATCAATCATGCCGAAGGAGACCTGCAGCTGTTCTACGAGGATCTGTTCGTGTCCTCGTGGTTGCATGTGTTCCGTGAATCCGGTGTCCGGCAGTTTCAGAGCTTCACCATCAGTTTCCGCCAGCCGCGCCAGCCCTGGCATGCCCGGCTTGAAGAGGCGTTCGATGCACGCTTTCAGTGGAGCGCGCCGGAAACCCGCATCCAGTTCCCGGCCATGCTGCTGCATCACGAGTTCAACATGGACCGTTTCAATCTCGAGTCCCTGCCGCAGAAGCTGGAGCGCACGGTGCTGGAGAAGACCATGGGGGCGTCCGACTATGTGGATCGCGTGATTCGCTACATGCTGCGTTCGATTCTGCACGAGAAGGTGGCCTCGCCCAATGCCACCGAAATGGCGCGCCTGATGCACACCAGCGCGTCGACACTGAGACGACGTCTGGCCGATGCGGGCTGGGCCTACCAGAAGCTGCTCGATCATGTGCGTGCGATTCTGGCGGCCTCATTGCTGGAGTCCCGGCTGATGAGCACCAAGGAGGTGGCGCACTACCTGGGCTTTACCGACACCGGCAATTTCCGTCGCGCCTTCAAGACCTGGACCGGTCACTCGCCGGCCCAGTACGTCAAGCTCAAGCGCGCGGCCTGATCCGCTCAGGCGCCCTGTGCGTCCGCTTTTTCCCGGAGGAACCGGTAGCGACTGAACTGCCGGTGCTCCGGGCCGATCCGGCTGGCGCGGCGCAGGCAGTCTTGCAGCAAAGTCCGATCCTCCGGCCCGCCGCCTCGCTCCAGTTTTTTCAGCAGTACCTGGGCACAGTTCAGGTTGAGTGCCACGTGCCGCGGTGAATAATGCAAAGCCTCCTTGAAGGCGGCGATCGCACCTTCAATGTTCCCGGCCTCGAACAACTGAATGCCACGCTTGTTATGGCGTGCCGCTTCCACCTTGGCGGCCTCTGAAACCGGCTCCTCGAGCATGTCTGCAATGCGCCGGGCATAGCGCGGATCATCCCCGACCCGCATTTTTACCTGATCAATGACCATTTCGGCATCCATGTCCTTCTCGTAGGCGAGCAGCGTGCGTGCCAGCTCGAGACTGTGCTCCACATCTTCTCCCAGCCCCACCCGGCCATGCAGGTCCAGCGCCTGGGCAAGGGCTGCTTCACCTTCATGATGTTCCTTGCGCTCAAGATGCGCGCGCGCCTTCACCAGCGTGCATTGCAATTGATGACTGTCCTGCATCGGAAACTTGCCTCGCGCGGCATCCAGCGTGCTCAATGCTTCGGCCGCAAGGAGATTGCGCTGATCCGGCGGTTGCGCACCTGCCTTTTCCACCAGTGCCTGAGCCAGCCCGATATGATATTCGGGTTTGTCGAGAATGCTGTTGCGCCCGAGATCAACCGCGTTGCGAAAGGCTTCGGATGCCTCATCCACCTTTTGTACCTTCCAGCTCAATTCGCCCAGCTTGCCATGCCGATGGATGGACAAGGGGGAATGGGCGACGGCCTTGTGCATGATTTCCTGGGCTTCTTCCGGCTGATCGAGATGCTCGAGCGCCTCCGCCAGCAGGTCATAGGCCACCAGGCAGTGCGGCGACTGTGCAATGATCGCTTTTAACGCCTTGACTGACTGCTCCCAGTCCGCTTCCGCCATCCAGACGCGCACCCGGCCAATCTGCGCCCAGATGAGCGGCCGCTCCTGCAGCACCTCGTCATACACAGGTGCGGCCTCGCGCAAGTTGTTTTCACGCAGGTAAAGCTCTCCCAGTGTTTTCTGGCACCACCGGCTGTACTTGCTGCCCTTGAGCACCTTTTCCTCACAGCGGTTGATGGCTTCACTCCAGCGCTCCATGTCCATGGCATGTTTGATCTCATAGAGCACCTCATTATCCACCAGCAACGCATCCAGCCGCGCCTTGAGTACCTCACAGGTGATGGGTTTGTTGATATAGGCATCGGGCTGGTGGTCGATGGCAGCCAGCACCATTTCCCGTGTCGTTTCCGAAGACATCATGAGAAACAGGGAGGTGTTGCGCAGCAAGCGCTTGACGCGCAATTCTTCCAGCACTTGCTGCCCCGTGCGCCCCGGAAGCTGGTAGTCACAGATCACCACGTCATACAGGCCATTCTGGCTCTTGTTGACCGCTTCCGTTCCGTCGGCGGCCAGATCAATGACCCAGGCGCCGAAGGACTTGAGGTATTTTTCCAGTGTGAGGCGCACCTTGACATTGGCGTCCACCACCAGAAAACGTGAGTTGCGATATTCCCGGCTGAGCATTCCTTTCTCTCTGCTGTGTGGGCCGGGTGTACCGCCTCCTCACCCGGTTTCATTCAAGATTAGCATGGAATGCCTCATCCGGCAGGTGCATGAGATTGCGTGCACCACTGAGCATGCAGGCATGGTGCATCCTGGCCCGCGGCAGCAGCCGGTCGAAGTAGAAGCGGCAGGTGTCCACCTTGGCACGCAGGAAGGTTTCGTCTCCTTCGCTCGCAGACAGCTTTTCCAGTGCGGTTTCCGCCTGCAAGAGCCACATGTAGGCCAGCACCATGTATCCGGAATACATGAGGTAGTCGTAGGCAGCACTGCCCACCTCATCCCGGTCGCGCATGGCACTGAAGGCCACGCGCAGGGACAGGTAGGCCCACTGGCGATTGAGCCAGCCCAGCCGCTGAATCAGGGGTTTGAGCTTCTTGCGGTGCTTGCCCGTGACAAAGGGGGATTTTCCGCTGCAGTAATCTCCGACTTCCTTGTTGAAGCGGCGAAACGCTTCGCCCTTGTCCAGAATGAGCTTGCGGCCAAGCAGATCGAGCGCCTGAATGCCGGTGGTGCCTTCATACAAGGTGGCGATGCGGGTATCGCGGACGATCTGTTCCATGCCATGTTCACGGATGTAGCCGTGCCCGCCAAACACCTGCATGCCGAGATTGACCGATTCCCAGCCGGTTTCCGTGAGGAAGGCCTTGACGATGGGGGTGAGGAATCCGAGGGTGTCGTCAGCACGGGCCTTCTCGCGCTCGGTGGCGCCATGCACAAACACGTCGGCAATGCGTGCCACATAATAGATCAGCGCCCGGCCGCCTTCGGCAAAGGCCTTTTGCGTGAGCAGCATGCGGCGTACATCGGGGTGGACAATGATGGGGTCCGCCGGCAGGTCGGGGTATTTCTTGCCACTCAGCGAACGCATGGACCGGCGCTCACGGGCATAGCGCACGGCATTCTGGAACGCCAGCTCTGCTGCGGCCACGCCCTGCATGCCGGTCCCGATACGGGCGGTGTTCATGAAGGTGAACATGCAGGCCAGACCTTCATTTGGCGGGCCGATCAGCCAGCCCTTCGCCCCTTCAAAGTTGAGGACACAGGTGGACGAGGCCTTGATGCCCATCTTGTGCTCCAATCCACTGGTGACCACCTGGTTGAATGCCCCGATACCCCCGTTTTCACCCGGCAGGTACTTGGGCACCACGAACAGCGAGATGCCCTTGGTACCTCGGGGTGCATCCGGCAGTCGCGCCAGCACGATATGCACGATATTCTCGGTCAGGTCGTGATCCCCGGCGGAAATGAAGATCTTGGTGCCGGTGATCCGGTAGCTGCCGTCTGCGTCCGGTTCAGCACGGGTGCGGACCTGCCCCAGGTCGGTGCCGCATTGGGGTTCCGTCAGGCACATGGTACCGGACCAGGCCCCTTCAATCAGCTTGCGCAGATACAGCTGTTTCTGATCCTCGGTGCCGTGCAGGTACAAGGTGTTCATGGCCCCCACGGACAGCCCCGGATACATGCCCCAGGCCCAGTTGGCGGTGGCGATCAGCTCTGACTTGAGCACGCCCAGCGACAGGGGCAGGCCCATGCCGCCATATTCCACCGGGTGAGACAGCCCCTGCCAGCCACCTTCCACAAATTGCTGGTAGGCCTCCCTGAACCCCCTGGGGGTGGTCACCTGCCCGTTTTCGAGATGGCAACCTTCCACATCGCCACTCTGGTTGAGCGGAAAGAGCACTTCCTCGCTGAAACGCGTCGCCTCATTGACAATCTGATCGACCACGTCAGACGGTGCATCCCGCCCTTCCGGGAAGGCCTGATAATGCGTCTGAAAGTCAAAGACGTCGTTGAAAAGGAACATCATGTCCCGCAAGGGGGCTCTGAATTCAGCCATGTGTACATCCTCCTGTGGATTGCAGCATGGCTTGAGTGTGAGGGGGAAAGGCGGCCATTACATTGACGGGGATGACAGACGCAGGTGGCGCAACGGTCAGGCGGGTAGCGGAGCGGGCCGGACGGACACAAAAGAAAGGCGCGACATCCATGCCGCGCCTTGTCGAGAGTGCGTCCAATGCGTGCCAGTCCCTTGGGCTGTATCTTCCCTGTACATCCGTGTTCCCTTCATGCTCATCCTGAGCCGAACTGCCTTCCTGGCTGTTCTGTCTTCCGTGACCGGATGTCGTCCTGACGATTTCCATATTAGGTGAGTTGCCTTGCCTGCAACAGTCGAAAACGCTCAAGTGCGTGTAAGACATTGCCGACAATCGGATTGAGATATCGCATTTTTCGGAACGCCATCACACTTCGCCTGAATTACCCATCACAGGGCCGCGTTTCAGGCGTGCGCGCGCTGGCGATACGCGGACGGCGACACCCCCATGACTTTTCTGAACACGCGCGAAAAGTACAGAGGGTCCTCGTAGCCCAGTTCCAGGGCAATGGCCTGGACGGGCCGGTCGGACATGTCCAGCAACCAGGCCGCATATTGCATCCTGATCTGCAGAAAGTGCTGAAGCGGTGTTTCGCCAGTCAGTTGTTTGTAACAGCGGTGCAGGTGTGCGCGGGAAAGGCCTGCCACGGCGGCCATGTCGTCCAGCGATACGGGCTCGCGCACGTGCGCCTCCATCCAGGTGTGCAGTTTTTCCAGGTCCAGGCCATGATGGGTGGGTCGGTGAACACCCCGGACGGCCAGCAAGGTCAGCAGAGCCCGCAGCTGCTGAGACAGATGCAGTGCAACCGGGAACTGATGCCCGGTCATCCGTGCGCCCAGCAGGGATTGGAACGCAGACATGACCGCCGGTACCTCGCCCACATGCCAGTGCAGTCCCCAGCCCTGCACTCCGGCCTCGCGTCCCAGCAGTACCAGCATGTGCCCCAGATCCCGCCCCTGAAAATGTACCCAGTACAGCGTCCAGGGGTTGCCGGCGTCCGCCTCATAGGCGTGGTGTACCCCCGGCGGCAGCAGTACAACGTCACCGGCCTCCACATTGACACGGCCCTCCTGACCCGCCATCCACAGGTGCCCTTTGCCCCCTGTACAGTACATGAGCAGACAGTCATCGTGGTGCGGGCGGCGCATGCGGTGTCCGGCCGCCCTGGGGTAATAGCCTATCACCGTGGGAAACAGCCCTGACGAAAGCGGATGATGACGCAACGATTCCACCACCTGCGGTGGCAGCCGGTAACGTATACCCTCAGGTGGCAGAGGCCAATCGGAAGGCTCAGACATATCGGGCGATGCAACTATTGTCCATGACTGTGCAGTTTTAAGCCATCCCGAACCTTTTGCAACCCCCGTATGCTGGGAACAACACAACAAGAACAAGGAAATGATCATGTCCCGTGCCGTGCCCCACTATATTGACGGTGAATTTACCGAAGGCAGCGGCGAGCGCCGCCTGCCCAACCTCAACCCGGCCACGCAGCTGAATCTGGCAGACGTGCCCTGTGCCAGTGAGGCGGACATGGAGCGGGCCGTGCGTTCCGCCCGCCAGGCCTTTCAGGAGTGGAAGGAGGTACCGCCTATCGAGCGTGCCCGCCTGCTCATGCAGTACCAGGCCCGGCTCAAGAAAGAACACGATGACATTGCCGAAATCCTCAGCCAGGAAACCGGCAAGACCTTCGAGGATGCGAAGGGCGACGTATGGCGGGGCATCGAGGTGGTGGAACAGGCCTGCAACACGCCCGCCTTTCTGCTTGGCGAGACCCTGGAAAACGTGGCCCGAAACATCGACACGGCCACCTATACCCAGCCACTGGGCGTGTGCATGGGCATTACCCCCTTCAATTTTCCGGCCATGATTCCCCTGTGGATGTACCCGATTGCTCTGGCCTGCGGCAATACCTTCATTCTCAAGCCCTCCGAGCAGGATCCCATGACGCCTGTGCGGCTGGCCGAAATCTTCGACGAGGTGGGCTTCCCCAAG